>JAOTSC010000023.1 GCA_030247525.1 bacterium
CGATAGCCTTCATCTGAATGCGGTCGACAAAATCCTTCGCGACATTCAAGTTGACGTCGGCTTCCAGCAATATTTTCCGCACTTCGCGCAGGGTTTCGCCGACTTGTTCTTCGGTTAAACGTCCGCCGCCGCGCAGTTTCTTGAAGAAACCTTCCAACCGTTCGGTAAGTTGTTCGAACATGCTCCTGCTTATGCTCCCTTACCGTATCGTTCGATGATTCGTTCGATTAATCCGGTGGTCGATTTTTCCGGGATCAAGTCCACTCGTTCGACCCGCCCGCCATTCGCGATAACTTCCTTCGCCCCGGCGATTTGGTCGACCGTATAATCGGCGCCTTTCACTAAAACATCGGGCAACAACAAGGCATACAATTCGCGGGGCGTATCTTGATCGAACGGTACAATCCCGTCGACGAAACGAAATGCGTTCAACAAATATGCCCGGTCGAGTAGCGACACCAATGGCCGTTTATCTCCTTTCAAGCGACGTACCGATTCATCGGAGTTCAAGGCTATCCATAAATGATTGCCATACTCCGCTGCCTTTGCCAGATATTCGGCATGGCCGCGATGGAGAACGTCGAATACGCCGTTGGTCATAACGAGCGAATCGCCGGTTTTTCGATACTGGTGGCGTAACGCCGCCGCTTGTTCCCAAGACAGGATGCGCGGTTCGTACATAACTCTCTCAATAAAGCAATAGTGACACTATCACACTGTCCAGATTGTCCAGTGGGCGTGTCATTGACAAAGCAGCCCGACGAATGTCGGGCTTTGGGTGGGCGCTACAAGACTTGAACTTGTGACCTCTGGTATGTGAGACCAGCGCTCTAACCAGCTGAGCTAAGCGCCCTTGGCTTCCCTCTCCAAACTTGGAAAGTTATAGCTGTGAAACCGCTTCGCGCAAATCCTCGATTTTCACCGGGACCGCGCCGACTTCGCCGACGACGATTCCAGCGGCGCAATTCGCGATTCTCGCGGCAGAAAACGCATCGCCGCCAGCCGCCATAACCGTTGCCATGATAGCGATAACGGTATCGCCCGCCCCGGAAACATCGGCAACTTTCCGCGCTTCGGTCGGAATCGACAAGGTATCCAACTCGCTGTGCAACGTCATACCTTGCGCTCCGCGAGTTAACAATATGTAGGAAGCTTGCAATAACTCCCGGAGTTTTCGCATCCCATCCAAGAGACCATTCTCGTTTTCCATCGCGAAGTTCAAGGAGGTTTTCATTTCCCGAAGGTTCGGTTTGAAAACGGTGACGCCAATATACTCAAAGAAGTTCTTTTGTTTTGGATCAACGAGCACGGGAACATTTTTTTCGCGGGCGATTGCAATCGCTTCCCGGATTACGCTCGTTCGCAATACGCCTTTGTTGTAATCCTGCAAGATTACCGCTTTGATCTCTCCGGTCGCGATTCGTTCGCGCAACTTCGTGACAAGTAGTTTGCCAATCGCATCGGAAATATCGCTGCGGTGTTCGCGGTCGAACCGGACGACGTGGTGAGAATCGGCTAATACGCGAGTTTTCACGGTTGTCGGACGGTCGGTTACGGCAACGATGCCGTCGGTCTCACAACCGAAATTCTCGAGCAGCTGCCGCAGCTCGACACCGTCGGTATCTTCGCCGATTACACCAAATGGTTCCGGAATCGCGCCGACTGCGGAAATATTTTGCAATACATTCGCCGCTCCACCCGGGAGAATGAACTCATCGCGTACGTCGACTATGGGGACCGGCGCTTCCGGCGATATCCGTTCAACTTTCCCGACCAGATAACGGTCGAGCATGAGATCGCCGACCACAGCGATGTGCAAACCGTGGCAGCGATCAAGCAATTCAACTGGTTTCAGATTTATCATATTAGTTACTTCGAAGAATCGGCAAGGTGTTTATGCGGAATCAAGTAGTCTGCAACGTACTCTTTCACATACGATGCAAAATCATCCGGGAACGCCGGGAAACCGAACGATTGCAGCTTCGCCATGTCCGCACAAGTGTAGTATTGGTAACGATTGCGGAGATCTTCCGGCATCGGAAAATACTCGATGTTCGGCTGCAAATCAAAAGCGGCAAACACCGCGGCTGCCAACTGATTGAAACTGTGTGCGCGCCCAGTACCAAGATTAAAAATGCCCTTCACGGTTGGATGCTCATAAGCAAACAGCAATGCCGCCAATACTTCCTTCACATAAATGAAATCGCGCGACTGTTCGCCATGATGAAAATCAGGTCGATGTGATTCAAACAACCGGATTTTCCCGGTATCGCGAACCTGTGGATGGGCATGAAGGATTACGCTTGCCATTCTTCCTTTGTGATATTCATTCGGTCCGAACACATTAAAGAACCGGAACCCGGCTACTTGATCAAGGAGATGATTCTCAATGACGTAGTGATCGAACAACCATTTTGAGAATCCGTACACATTAAGCGGTTTCAACTTGTAGTGCAGTGCCGGATCGTCGGAGAAGCCCTGCGAACCATCGCCATACACCGCCGCCGAAGAGGCATAGAGAAAACGAGCGCTATGGGCTAGCGACCAATCGCACAGTTTACGCGAATACTCGACGTTCCAGTGCAGATAAAAATCGGCATCGGTACCAGTCGTATCGGCATTGGCGCCGATATGAAACACCGTATCGATTTGATTGCGCCACGGTGCGGTCTCGAGAAATTCAAATAACTGCGCACGATCGACAAACTGCGCGTACTTAACGCCAAGCAAGTTTTGAAACTTGTCAGCGCAACCGAAGCGGTCGACTAAAATCAGATCGGTGCGACCCCGACGATTCAGCTCCCAAACAAGCGCACTGCCGATGAAACCGGTGGCTCCGGTAATGAGAATCATGGCGATTCCGTTTCCTTGTTACTCTGTCCGATGAAAATAGGTAAGTTTTTTTCAAACTACAATGAAAACGGGCAGACATTCCGCCTGCCCGCAACAATTCTTACGATGATAAGCGATTCTTCCCACAAAAGTGGTTTACTTAGTAGCTCATCAGATTACAGACGATGGAACCGAACGGAAGCTCGCTTGTCATCTTGACCGGCATCCGGCGTTCATCGTTGGTAAGCCATACCCAGATTCGGCCTTTGCGTTTAAAGATGCCTTCCGATTGCAATTTCGGTTCGACCACGAGACAATCGAAGGAGCCCGCTGGAACGGTAATCCGCTCTTTTTTCTGCACTTCCACCATTAGTGGATACCGCTTAGTAATATCATGAACCGGGAAGAAAACCGGTTCTCCCACCGCTAACGGCATCAAGCGAACCAAGTAAAGCGAAGAGAGGACATCGACCGTCAAGGAATCAAAATCGGTTTCCTGAACATCCTTTCCCCAACTGAAAGTCGTCGCTTTTCTCGTCTTGTGATTGTACTCGACAACTTTCTCGTCTTTGTAATTTCCTTCGCGCAATTTTTTCACAAACTTGAGGGTGCGAAACCATGCCGTATCGACATAACTTTCCATCCGGTCGCGTACCCGGTAGATGATATCGAAACCTTTCGACGATTTCGCTTCTGCCCGCAGCAGGTACGCATTTCTCCCCTCTACCGGAACGACCGATAACACTTCCAAGGTAGCGGTACCCGCGACCACCGCGCCGAATTCCACTGAGAAAACCAGTTTCTCGCCGACCTTAAACGCATTGTTGACAACTGGTCGCTCGATCTCGGTAATCTTGACTTGCAGACTATCGTCGGCATAGCTACAGGTGTATAACAACAGCATTGCGAATATGACAAGTTGTCGTACCGGAATGCTTTGTATTGATAGAAATGTGTGCCGGTTAGTAGGCATCTTCACCCCAAATGACGGCATAAAAGGTCATTAGAATAATTTTCAAATCGAGACCAAACGACCAATTTTCGACATAAAACAAATCGGCTGTCGTACGAACGGTAATCGGCGCTTGTCCCCGCAAACCAGTCACCTGTGCCCATCCGGTCAAGCCAGTTCGAACACGGTGGCGTTCATGATAGCGCGGAACTTCCTGCGAGAACTGATTAACAAAAACCGGCCGCTCCGGGCGTGGTCCCACAAACGACATGTCACCAGTAAAGATGTTCCATAACTGAGGCAACTCATCGATGGAGCTACGCCGGAGAAATTTTCCAATCGGAGTGACCCGAGGATCGTTTTTCACTGCCCACACCGCCCCGGAACCTTTCTCGGCATCACTACGCATCGAACGAAACTTCCAGCATTTGAATGTCCGGCCGTTCATCGTCACCCGCTCCTGTCCATAAAAAACCGGTCCGGGACTGCTAAGCTTTACAAGTATTGATACGAGGAAAAAGACCGGTGACAGTAGAAACAGAAAGATTCCCGATAAGGAAAAGTCGAACGTGCGCTTCATCACAGCATTCCAACCACTCAGTGGAACCGCTTTCAGTTCAAGGACGGTTACACCACCTATGTCGCGGGTTTCGACTCGAGAAGTTAGTTGTTGCAATTTTACCGGAACGTAGGCTACTTCGATGTTTTGTCCGGTGAGGCGCTCCACCACTTGATCGAGTCGGTCTAATTCACTATCGGGAACGGCAACCACGACTCGCTCGATTTGATTACGTTCCAATAGTTTATCCAATTCACTGAAATCGCCCAATCGTTGGTTGGAAGGCATTGCGGGATCAGAGGTCGAACCAATCCAACCGACGTAATCGATTCCATTCGAGTGTAAATGTGTTAACCGCTCCGCCAACACTTCCGCCGATTCGCCATAGCCAACTAATGCCGTCCGTAGCATCCCCCGACCGCGGAGATGAAGCCCCCGCTTCACGCGGAACAACAGCCAGCGTGATATGGCGCCAGTAATGATCCAGCTCAGCAACAAGATCAAGTACATGAGCCGCGACCAAGTATCATCGCGATAGAAGAAATTTGCCGCGATTAACAACACCCATGCGACCACGATTTGCTTGAGTAGCATCGGTAAATCGTCACGGAACCCGCGTCCCGGCAGAAAACGATAAAATCCACGGCGAGCCAGCAACAGTAACAGCGCAACGGCACCGAATACGGTTGCGATGTAGATTGTTTCGCGGCGGGGTACACCTAACGTAACAGGAAACCATTTGGTGAGTGGACTCAGAAAGCGAACATAAAATGCCAACTCGAATGCCGCCCATACACCGATGCAATCAAATAGCAACGCTAAGACCGGTACAGCAAACAAACGAGTGCGTCCGTGACCGCGTTGAAAACCTGTCATCCGCTCAGTCACGTCCGGAATCTCCGATAGTACCAGCTTCTTCGCAGATTCGTTGGGGTAGGTCACTGGCGTCGCCGCCATGGAGGATCCAGCGACTCGCTATCGCAGAAGAATAACGCTGCATAAACTTCTTGCGGTCGAATTGCATTGCTACCGAGCGGATTTTTTCGCGATCCAATTCCAAAGTATCCAATTCGGCAATCCCGGTAAGTAACGATTCTAATGTCTGTTCAGGAAAACCGGCACCCGTTACTGGAAGCCGATCCCGTTTGGCTCGTTTCGGAATTACCACAGTTTCCATCGCACCGCCGCGGGCAAACGCCACCACCGGAGTCCCGGTCGCCATCGCTTCCACCGGTACGATTCCGAAATCCTCTTCGCCGGGAAACAGCAATGCCGTCGCTTCGCCATACAATTGATTCAATTCATTGCTCTCAACCGGCCCGTGAAAATGAATCGTCGGTCCGGCAATCTTCTGGAGATTCTTTTTTTCGGGACCATCGCCAACGATAACCAATTTCTTGCCGAGTTTATTGGCGGCTTGGATTGCTAAATCGACCCGTTTGTAAGGTACGAGCGATGTCACCACGAGATAATACCCACCCGATTGTTTCCCTAATGTAAAACGTTCGGTTTCCACGGGCGGGTAGACAACTTCGGCTTCGCGGCGCCAGTGGTGGTTGATGCGGCGGCGGACATGATGGCTGTTGGCGAGATAATGATCTGCCCGCGAAGCGCTGATAACGTCCCATTCCCGCAACCGGCGCGCCGCCATGGTCACTGCTAACCGATACACATTGCCGTGCCGGTAATCGCCGAAATATTCCCAAAACAGCTCCCAGACATACCGCATCGGGGTGTGGATATAGCTGACATGCAACGCATCGGAACGGGAAAGGACACCTTTCGCGACAGCATGGGAGGTTGATAACACCAAATCGTACTGCGATAAATCGAAACTTTCGATGGCGGCGGGAAAAAACGGCAAGTAATAGCGGTACCGTTCCTTAGCGAACGGTAACCGTTGAATAAAACTGGTGTGAATGCGATTCTCGGTGATGCGTCCCCACACCTTATCCGGTGCAAGGAGCAAAGTATAGAGATCGGCAGGACCGACCAATTCACAAATCGCGTCGAGAACTTTCTCCCCGCCGCGCATTCCGGTCAACCAGTCGTGTACAAGTGCAATTTTCATAAATTATTTCGGAGCGCGGTCGGGATGACGCGCCCATTCCACTAAATATAAGTAGCGGACGATGAAGTTCATTGCATCGAACGCGCACGAAGTTACCCCGGCGAAACCGTTTAGGAAACCCAATTTGAAAAGGAACCGTTCAACCGTCCGGGAAAACGGTTTCCAGAATAGCCACTGCCATGCCAAACCGACCGACGGGCGCAGTCCGTTTTGCCAAGCGTATTGCGCTTCGAAATGGGCGTTAAATTGTAACTTCCGGAGCAAGAGAATGGTTTCCGGATAGGTTTCGTGGATAAGGGGATTCATCAGTTTCCCGATCTTCCCTTCGCCGGCGACGCGTTCATGGATATGCTTTTCCGGGAATCGAAATTTTCCACGTTTGAATAATCGCAATTGCCAATCGGGATAGCCTCCGCCATAACGGGTAGCGCGTCCAAGAATGAAATTCAAGCGGGGAAAAAAGTAAGCGTCGCAATCTCCATGTTCCATCACATCGAGTAGTTCCTGTTTACTTGCTTCTGAAATGCGCTCATCGGCATCGAGATAAAGCACCCAATCCCCGGTACAAGAATCGATTGCGATATTCTTATTGATGTTGAGATTGTTGACATTAGGTCGCGTTAAAACCGTTGCCCCGAATTGTCGCGCAGTCGCCGCCGTATCGTCGTCCGATTCGGTATCGACGACAATCCACTCGTCAGCAAAGCGAGTCGACTCGAGGGTCTCCCGAATCAACTTCGCTTCGTTATGCGCAATCATGGCAACGGATAACTTCGTAGGTTTCTCCACGGAAATTTCTTTGGATTTGCATTTCTCAACTGTTTAGGGTGTATGCCATACGCCCCTACTGCACAGGCGAGGACGCCTGACGCTACCAACTGTAAAGTGCGAGCATTATTGCTCGTCGCGAAGTTGCCAACCGAGCCAGTGCAGCAACCGTTCGGCTTGCCGACGCTCACTCCAGTCTTCCCGATGATGGCGAATCCGCTCCCGGCGCAATTCCCAGCTATTCTTCTGCAACCACTCTATTGTCGAATCCGCCCACCGCTGGGGGAAACTGGTCGAGATCACTTCGTTGCCAAATCCCGCCGCGACCCATTGCCGATGGGCTACATCGTCGGATAACAACGAAGGTAACCCAACCCGGTTCGCAATAACCAACGGTTCAAACCCATCGTTGCCATCGGAATCAATTTGCCAAAGCAGCGAAGCCGCTGACCAGATGGTGTCCGCCTCACGGTCAGTTGAAACCGGTACTACCCGCCCCGCGCCATACTTCAAAAAATACTCGGCAATCGGTTCAAAGCTACTCGGTAATATTGCACAACCAATCGCAAATACAAGATTCGGATGAATCGTTAGTGCAATTTCAATCGCATCGAAGTAATGGTAACAAAGATGAAGCCGCTCGGCGCTAACCGGAATATACACCACCGGTTTACTTACATCGAGCGAATTCATGGCATACCAGTCGTTGGCGCGCGCTTCGGAAATCCAAACCGGTTCTGGCAACAGCGGCATCCACAAATCGGTTTGCTCACGAACGGCGTCGGGACTGCCATACAGGACACCGTGTTTATGGGAGAACCAACCGCGCTGAGTACGTTGTAAGATTGGGACAACCAACCGGAACTGTTCCGGCTTTATCCACGGGAGCTGTTTTTGCAACCACGGAATCGAATCGAGCGAATCGGTTAACACCGATGCAATCGGATGATCACGAAGCACTTCCCAATTACGCGCTCGTTTTTCCGGTTCGATCTCTTCCACCCGGTATCCCATCGTACGAGCAATCGATACGAGTGGGTCGTTTTCGGGAAAAATATAGAACGGGGTAAAACTCCCCAACTCGAGTAATCTTCCCAACCCAAGCCAATAACGGCATACCGCTTTCACACCGGTTTCAGTAGCGGTAAGAACGATCCGGGGCGGTTTTCCAGTGGTATTCATCGCAGAACGCTCGTGCGTTGAATGGTCTGATCGACGATTGTGGCAACTTGTTCCGGTGCGAGATTTAACATACAGCGGAAATGCTTCATCGGGCATTGATTTCCACCGTGAATAGCACAAGGCCGACAGGAAAGCTCGATCCCAATCACTTCATCGAACGGCGCTTGTGGCCCAAAGCCAAAGCCGGGAACCGTCGCACCGAAGATGGCGATAGTCGGCGTTCCGACCGCCTGCCCTAAGTGTAAGGGAGCGGAATCATTCGTAAGTAACGCAGCGCATTTCGCTAGTACCGCTGCCGACTCCCGCGGCGAAAGCAACCCACCGCATGCAATTCCTTTACCAGCCGAAGCGACTTGTTCGCATAACTGCTTGTCGTCGGGTCCGCCGATGGTAACGATGCGATACCCTTGCTGGGAAAGCAATGCGGCAACTCGGGCATACCGGTCAGTGGGGTACTTCTTCGTATGCCAAACTGCCCCCGGCGCGATGGCTACCCATTTTCCGGAACCGGCAGGTATCATAGCATCGGCTCGTGCTCGATCCGCATCTGTCAAATGAATATTCGGGATGCGCGGTACGCCGAGGACATTGGTAAGCGGTGTCAATAAATCCAGTAACCGAGCGGTTTCGTGGACATCCTTCCGATACTTCACCCGTTTTGTGAAACCGGGCACCCGGACGGCGCGATCGTATCCGATGCGTTCACGAGCACTGGAGCAGCCAGCAAGCAACACACTGCGTACTGAGCGATGGGGACATAAAACAAGTTCCGGTTGAAAATTCCGGATGCGATTGCAAATTGTGAGCCAGCCGCTTAGCCCCGCTTGTTTTCCCCGTTTATCGTAGACCGCGACATCGATGATACCGGGTGCGGTTTCGATGACCGAAGCCGCTTCGGGGCGGCAGATAAACTGCAACTCACTGCCTTGCCAACGCGATTGGATTTCTTCCAGTAAGGGAAGCGTGAGCACGACATCGCCAAGAAATGCGGTTTGGATTATTGTCCAGCGCATCGTGTTTGAAACTTGGTCGACCAGATTGGTTCGTTCCCCAACAACGGCTCGGCAATCTCCAGTATCCGTTCCGGGGAAATGAGTCCCATACATTGTCCTTTCGGACAGGAGAATTCTTTGCAAAAGGGACAATCAGTGTCGGGAAATTCCGGCAATAACGAACGCTCCGGGTGATCCAAGACACCCCAGCGTTCTGGCCCGCAATCCGCGAGCGGGGGAAAAACGCCAATGGTCGGTACGCCAAGTGCATTCGCAAGATGTAGTGGACCGGTCGAATTGGCGATGCATAGCGAGGAAAGCGACAGTAACGCTTGCAACTGTAGTAGAGTCGTGTCCCCGGCAAATGGAACGATTTTCTTCGGATTCAATTTCGCGATTTGCGCTGCGAGCTTACGCTCTTCCCGACTGCCGGTAATCACAACAAAGGTATCGCTTCGTTTGTGGAGAATTTCGGCTACGGCTTCAAAGTTTTCGATTGGCCAATCGCGGCTGGAGCCGCCAGAACCGGGATGCAGCACTGCGAGCCGGTAGGACGGCAATACGCCCAATTGAGTGAGACGCTCGGAAATCTCTTGTAACGCTACGCCGGGCACGGTAAAGGTGGGGCGGGCTGCGTGATCGGTTCGCAGAATTCCATCGAGTAATTCAAAATTGAGTGTGGTCTCATGTTTTCCGCTGGCATGGCGGTGCAGAGGAATCTTCTCGTTGAAAAACACGCTGTATGCCCGGCGTCCGGTACCGACTCGACGGGGTATGCGAGCGGTAAAGAGCTGCCACGCCAACGCGCGGTTCGGCCAAAGCGCCACGACGGTATCCCACTCCCGCAATTTCGTTTTATCGAGTTTACTGCCGGGAGCAGCTTCCCAAACGTCATCGACTTCACGACAAGTTGCAACTAAATCGCCGATTCCTTGGTTAACTAAGAAACCGATCCGGATCGATGGGTCTTTCTTTTTCACGGCTGCCGCCAACGGGAGCGACAACATGACGTCGCCTAATCGATCCTGCCGACAAAATAAAAGAGACTGCAATTGACTACTCATAATGCATATTGTGCTTGCGAACGCTCGTGTAATTCAGGATAAATTCGATCGATTTCCTTGGCAATCTGGTCTCGATATTGCCGGTAAATCTCGATACTCATACCGTAAGGATCGTCGATTTCCTTATCGGCGTCCCGGGATGTGGCAGGCCAGCTTGCCAGCAATCCGAGTTCCGGTTCATTGTCTTCAGGCAGTCTATCCCATATCGCATCGAGATGTTCCCGTGTCATTCCGAGGATAATATCCGCTTCGGAGATCAACTTTCGGGTAACCGGTTGTGAACGATGATGTGTAACATCAATCCCGATTTCCGACAAGACAGCTTCGGTTTGAGGCAACACCGCCGAACCACCCATCGTTGCCGTTCCTGCCGATTTAACTTTGATATGGGGATGCTTCTCATGCTGCAGTTTTGCCCGCAACAAATGCTCAGCCATTGCACTCCGGCAAATGTTACCGGTACATAAAATCAACACATTGAGTGCATCCTGCTTCGTCGCTTCTTCCGTCGACCAATCGAACTGGAATCCTTCAGAATCACAAACAATTTTTAACTCGTCGAAAGGGTATGCTCCGGAGCGTTGTAACCGGAGAGTATGATCGTTTAGCTCGATGATTGTCGTGTGCTTCCCCATCGGCGTCGTTCCGCCGTCCCAAACAAAATCAAGTTGCTTCTTCCAATCTGGGGCGATCCCTTCGACAGCGCGTGGTCCCTCTTTCGGATAGACACTCGCTCGCGCAAGCGAGAGGGGTCGATCTAATTCGCGTGCCAATTGCAACGCTAACGGGTGTTGGGGAATGCGGACAGCAATCCGGTGTTTCGGGTCGCACATCCACGGCGGCACCTCATCGTTGGCGTTCAAAACAACTGTTAACGGACCGGGGAAAAGGCGACTTAACAGCCGGATCGTTTCCGCCGGGAGCTTTTCAGTATAACGGGTTAACATTTGTAGCGACGATACCAGAATTCCAAACGGGCGCTGCTTTCGTAACGACACTGGATATTGACAAATATCGTACATCCGATTCAGAATCTCGCGGTCATCCGCCAAGCCGAGTAACACGTATACTGTCTCGACAGGTAGCACGCCGATGCCTCGGTGCCGTAAACGCGACGCGACCGCCAGCATTTCCGTGCGCTTCAACGATAGCGGATCGTTAGTGATTTGCAGTAAATCGTCAAACAGCATTACCACCCCGACAATGTTTTTGCGACGATATCGTCTGCAAGTTTCTGTACTGCGGCATCGACCGCCTTCTGCCGTCCGGCAGTTCCTTCATTGGCAAAATTATAGGTCCCCCACGCCGAAATCGGTGCTTCAAAGATAACTTTCGCTTTGACTTTGTCTACGAAACGAACATTGACATTGACGGTGACCCTATACTCGGTAATCGTTTCACTCGCAGTAAAAGTATATGGCGCTTCGGAAACCGATAGAATTTCACCGCTTACCACAGCATCGGCGCGGGCGACATCAACAACCCGCAAAGTATTATCTTTCCGGTAGGAGCCAATCAACGCATCGGTTAATGATTCGCGTAAACCAAACTCTGACGTTCGGTCTTCCAAAGTCGGAATTGCGACTGTCTTCAAGTGTGGTGGCACCGTTCCGGTAAAGCTATACCGGAAACACCCCGACAATTGAAACGACAATAGGAGAAGAAGAGAAATCCAAACCTTCACATTATACTCGATTTAAAGATTGTCCGGGCTAACAAGATTGAAACGTCATGAAACCAAAAACACCGACTAATGGACATGCAGATTTAGTTGCCGCAATTTTCGGTATAGCGTCCGTTCGGAAATTCCGAGCCTCATCGCGGCATCACGGCGATTCCCATTGGCAAACCGAAGCGCATCACGTATTGCATCTTCTTCCCGCTCCTTCACTGTCGGGAAGAAAGGAATTTCGGTAGGCGGTGGTGCCTTCGCGATCCGGCTTTCTTCTTGCCGCAATAACGCTGTCGCCACCATGCCTTTTAACTCGCGAACTTCCCGTTTCAGTTCTTGCAACTCCATCCGGATCGGCGAGGCATTCAATTCCGCATCGTATCCCGGTTCCGAGGGATAGGAATCGTTTGAGCGGGAAACCAGCACCGGGAGCCGTTTGGATGTTGGCACCAACTTTGCAAAAAAAGGTTGCACCCGCTCGACAGTCACCATTCCGCCTGATCGATCTAACGATAAATATCCTTCGATGAACCATCGCAACTCCCGGACATTCCCCTCCCACCGTTGGTCGGAAAGCCAGTGCAAAGCGGAAGAAGACCATTCGACCGGTGGTGTCCGGTTACGCTTCATAAATTGCGCAGTAAACATATCGATCAGAGGAGGAATATCCTCCGGCCGCTCCCGTAAAGGTGGCAATTCGATCTGTACGGCACGAATCCGGTAATACAAATCGTGACGAAATTTCTCATGGGAAGTTTCAAACGCTAAGTCACGGTTCGTAGACGAAACCAATCGAAAATCGACTTTCATCGAATCGTTACCGCCGACCCGTGTAACTTCCCCGGTTTCTAATACGCGCAATAATTTCACTTGCATCGTCATCGGCATTTCGCCGATTTCGTCCAATAACAACGTTCCCTTGTGCGCTTGTTCAAACAAACCCGCCCGGTTTCGTTCGGATCCGGTATAAGCGCCGCGCACTGCGCCGAACATTTCCGATTCGAATAATCCTTCTGGAATCGCCCCGCAATTTACCGGAACGAATGCGCCTTGCTTCCGGTGTGATTGCAGATGCAATAGCCGGGCAACCACTTCCTTGCCGGTGCCCGATTCGCCGGAAATCAACACGGGAACGTCCATCGGAGCGACTTGCTCGATTAGAGTTCTTACCGCTTTCAAAGCATCTGATCTTCCAATCAGAATCGGAAGTTCTTCGAGCCCTGATGTGGCAGAAGCTGTTCGATGCGGCAACAGTCTTGCCGTTCCCGATTCGAGATCCATGGAAGAATCGATCACCATTAAAAGCTCACCTTTAATCCATCGTGTGCTACTTCAAACCACGGAATTTGATACTTCACGCCTAATGCCCGCCATTCGTCGACTGCATTCTCCCGGTGGGGGGGAATGTGGGTCAATACTACCCGGGGAATTTTTAAGTCGCGTGCCGTTTCCGCCGTCCGGAATGGATGAATGTGCGTTGTTTCAATCAATAGTAAATCGGCGTTTTCAAATTGCTTTACCACACCATCAAGATTGGGAATGTCCGATGGATATACAAAGATACGGTCGCCGATGATGAATCGAAATCCTTGGCTCACACAACCGACACCAAGCGGCTCGGCAGCTTCGCGGTACTTTTCGAGGTGTGTTGTAGTAAACGGTTCTAACCGAATCCGTTCATCCTCGTAAGGTTCGAGACTCAAAGGCGAGAGATTCACTTGATAAGAAAACCGATTGACATGATACAACAAATACAGGTGGGCAAGATATTGGGAAAAGACTGCAACTTTATCCAACGGCAAATAAACCGGAAGCGGGTCTCGCCGTTCCAGCAGATGAAGCATTTGCAACAGCATCGGCAACCCCGCCACATGGTCGGGGTGCGTATGGGAGATGAACACCGCCCGTAATGTCAGAGGATCAATCCCCTGTTCTAAAATGCTTCTGGACGCCCCTTCGCCACAGTCGATTAAATAACCGTCCCCTTCTACTTCCAACCAGTAAGAAGAGTTGTATCGCTTCACCGAAGGCATTCCCGACGAACTGCCGAGAATTCTCAGTGAAGCGCCGTGTCGGGAATCGTCGCCGGAATGCAAGGAAGTAATCATTCTGCTGCCGATGTCCTGCCGGTACATCTTCCCTTCGAATTTCACTTCGCGAGCCGCCCGGTATGCTCGTTCCCGGGTTTCAAGAATCGTATGCCCTAACGCGACTACACTCACAACGCGACCGCCGCATACAGTTAACGCACCACCTTTCGTCCGGGTTGTCCCGGCATGAAAGTGAAAGAGTTCAATTTCCGGTGGCGTTAGTTCAATTGGCATACCGGTATTTGGTGCATTAGGATAACCACGCGCTGCCAAAACGACACATAAGGTCGTTGCTTTCTTTGCCAACGATTCCCAACGATCGGGCAGCCAATTCTTGTGCGATTGTAACTCATCCAATTCGCCCGTTGCTGTAGCGAGCAGCAATTCAAAGACGTCGCAATTCAATAGTGGGAGAAGCGATTGGGTCTCGGGATCACCAAAGCGGACATTGTATTCGAGGACATAGGGTTCGCCGTTGCAGATGATTAATCCGATGAACAGTACACCTCGAAATGGCGTTCCGGCTTTCGTCATTGCAGCGAGGGTCGGTTTCACGATGCGCGAAACCACGGTTCCCATCAGGTTATTATCGAGCACAGGCGACGGTGCACAGGATCCCATTCCTCCAGTATTGAATCCCCGGTCGTCTTCCAACAACCGCTTATGATCCTGAACCGGCGGCAATACCTGAAATGTCTCACCATCAGCTAATACAAAAAGCGAGACTTCCTGCCCTACTAAAAATTGTTCGATGACAATTTCTTTTCCCGCATCTCCCAGTTTTTTGTCGAGCATCCACGAACGCAATACCGCTTCCGCCTCTTCCTGATTGCGGGCGATGACAACCCCTTTTCCAGCGGCTAAACCGCTGGCTTTGATGACAACTGGAAATTCTTCGCCGATGCCGTCGACCGCATCGTCGAAATTGGTATAGGTTTGATAGCGAGCGGTCGGAATATTGTTCTTCAGCATTAACTCTTTGGAAAACGCCTTCGATCCTTCCAACATAGCTGCCGCTCCCGATGGACCGAACACCGGAATCCCCAACTCTGTCAATTTGTCAGAGAGTCCGATCACCAACGGCGCTTCGGGTCCGATCACCACGAAACCAATTTTCTCGGATTCGATGACTTTCAGTAGTCCGGCAATATCGTCGGCTTTTACCGGAAGATTGGTCGCAACTTCTGAGGTGCCGCCGTTGCCGGGCGCGCAGAATAACTTCGGTTTCCGCTTCGATTGCGACATCGCCCAGCAGATTGTGTGTTCACGTCCGCCGGAACCGATTACCAATACATGCGTGTTAGGATTTGTTGTCATTTCGACTGACCTGCATTCCGCTTAGAAAATCGCTGGTAAAAGAAAACTGGCATCACAAGTTCGGTTGCTAAAATGAATATCCAAAATCGACCGGCGAGAAGATTGTAATCGTGCAGCATAAACTCCCACGACCGCCCGGTACTGAGTCCCATCCCAAATTCAAATATGACCGTAACAATCAGCCAAACTGCACCGACCATCCAACTTCGTTGCACAGTAAGTTGTGAGAGATTGCGCCGGACAAATCTCCGGATGAGAAAGAAGAATGCGGTACATCCGACAACACATGCGATGATATGGGCGACCGCATCACCGACCACGGGTGTAACGACCAGTTGCCGAATCGTCCCATTGGTAAATGCAATCACCAGCATGTAAAACCAGTAGAGTGCGACTTGTTTGATCAATGATGTACTCATTACCGTTTCTTCCGATTATCCCGCTCAACCCGTTTACGGGTCTCACCGGTCAGTTTGAGTCGCTTCACGGTATTCTGTTTCGCGCCCGGTGACGCTTCCTCCGAACCACGAATGCCGAGGATGTCGATTGCTTCTCCGCGTAATAGTGCAATCCGGTCTCGTAGCGCCGCCGCCCGCTCAAATTCAAGCTTTCGCGCCGCGGTTTCCATCTCCGATTCCAAGCGTTCGATCAGCTCTTCGCGTTCCCACTCACTCAATTCGACTTTAGCGATTTGCGCTTTATCGGGGGCGTCGATTCGATTGGTGGCATTACGGACGCCTATGAGAATATCTTCAACCGATTTTCGAATCGTCTGCGGCGTAATGTCATTTTCCCGGTTGTACTCTTCCTGTTTTGCCCGGCGACGATTCGTCTCTTCGATTACTTTTCGCATACTTTCGGTAATAGTATCGGCGTAAAACAGCACCTTCCCGGCGCTGTTTCGGGCGGCTCGTCCGGCAGTCTGCATCAGGGAACGCGCACTGCGTAAGAAACCTTCTTTGTCCGCGTCAAGAATTGCTACCAGCGCCACTTCCGGCAGGTCGAGTCCTTCCCGTAACAAGTTAATCCCCACTAATACATCAAACTGCCCCAACCGCAAATCACGTAAAATTTCAATCCGTTTCAAGGAATCGATATCGCTATGTAAATACTCAACCCGAAGTCCCGCATTTTTTAAGTAGGTAGTAAGGTCTTCCGCCATCCGTTTCGTGAGGGTCGTAACCAGTATCCGCTCGCCCCGTAATGTTACCGCTTGGATTTCGGCAATCAAGTCATCAATTTGATGTTCGGAGGGGCGGACCTCGATAATGGGATCGAGTAATCCCGTTGGACGTACGACTTGTTCAACAACCACACCTTCCGACTTGACCAATTCAAAATCACTGGGGGTTGCCGAAACAAAAATGCCTTGCTTGACGATTGCTTCCCACTCTTCAAATTTGAGGGGACGATTATCGAGCGCGCTTGGCAAGCGGAATCCATACTCTACCAGTGTCTCTTTCCGGCTCCGGTCGCCATTGTACATCGCGCGCACTTGAGGAATGGTGACGTGGGATTCATCGATGAATACCAGCATATCGTCGGGAAAGTAATCGAGCAAACAAGCCGGACGGTCACCGGCATTCCTTAGCGATAAGTGGCGGGAATAATTTTCGATCCCGTTACAGAATCCCACCTCTTGCAGCATTTCGATATCGTATTTACAGCGTTGCTCGATTCGTTGAGCTTCTAAGAGCTTCCCCGCCTCTTTGTAGTCTCGGATCCGCTCATCCAACTCGCCGCGGATTCGTTTCAATGCTTCCTGCAACGTTGGTGGTGTCGTAACAAAGTGCTTCGCAGGGAATACCATCAGCGATTCTTGTACGCTTAACACTTCACCGGTCAACGGGTGGACACGGGAAATCTTCTCGACGGTGTCACCGAACAGCTCTACCCGGTAAATCTCTTGCTCGTAGGCAGGCAATACTTCCAGCACATCGCCGCGCACCCGAAACTCACCCCGCGATAATTCCAAATTATTGCGCGAGTAGTAGATGTCGACCAAATGTTTTACGATCTCTTCGCGGCTGCGTTCCTCGCCGACATTCAGTAACAAATATTGATTGCGGAACGTCTCCGGGCTGCCCAAACCATAAATACACGAAACCGAAGCGACGATTACGACATCGCGGCGGGAGAGCAAGCTTGCCGTTGCTTTTAGGCGTAATCGGTCGATTTCGTCGTTGACCTCGGTTTCCTTTTCGATATAAACATCGGAGGAGGGGACATACGCTTCCGGTTGGTAGTAATCGTAATAGGAGATAAAGTACTCTACAGCGTTGTCGGGAAAGAAGTTACGAAACTCACCGTATAACTGAGCTGCCAGCGTTTTGTTGTGCGACAAAATCAAGGTGGGGCGTTGTAACCGTTCGATGATGTTTGCCATCGTAAAAGTTTTACCGGAACCGGTAACGCCAAGCAGAGTCTGCCAAGCTGCCCCTTGCTCGATACCACGGACAAGTTGGGTTATCGCATTGGCTTGATCCCCTTTTGGGGTCATGTCGGAACGTAATTGAAATGGGGGCATGGGACACTCCTGCAACCAGCAAGGTAGCATACTGGTAAAACCCTGTCAAGTTGACAGTTTTCTTGTCAAGGCATTTCGAGGGGATGTTTTGGTTTAGCAAATCTCTAACCTATTTTAGGACAATTTCGCTTGAATACACAGATAATGGGAGCTTAGGCAATGGCAGCTAAAGAAGTATTATCCGCTGAGTTGCGGGAACAACTCCGGTTTGATCTCACCGGTCGTTTGGTCAAGGACGAGGAGCAGTTTGAATCCCTCATGAAAACGGTCGAAGCAATCACCGACCGGTTAGCACTGTATGAAGGAAAAATCACAAGCCATCCCCATGAATGTCTTGCTTTCCTTCAGTTGCGCGAAGAGATGGATGAGATTTTAGGGAAATTGTGGACGTACCGGTTGCTCGATGAATCGGTTGATACCCGAAAACAAGGCGTTACCAGTACATTGCAAACCCGGCTTGACCCGATTAGCGCACGGTTGGTATTCGCCGATCTCGAACTGAAAGCGATTTCGGAAGCGACTTGGAATGAGTGGTTGACGACCGTCCCGCAGCTTTCCGGTTGGACTGAAATGATGCGGCGGCTATGGCGTGAAATTCCCCATACCTTAAGCCGCACCGAAGAAGAGTTGCTTGCCCAGTTGTCCGCTCCGTTGTCGGCTTGGCACAAGGACCTGTATCAGACACTGGTTTCCCGTACCCAATTCGCCGAGTTTGAAGTCGACGGTCAAACGCTGAATGCGATGCGCGACCAATCTGCGTTGATGTTGGTGAAAGATCGAGCAATCCGGGAAAAAGCGTGGAACGCTTTCTATGAAGGATATGCCGAACATCGCGATTTGTTTGCGTTCGGTTTCAACCGGGTTGTGCAAACCGGAAACCTTCGCGCCCGTTTGGCTAAGTTCGACGACGCACTTCACGCCCAAGCGCATTATATCCACTTGACCCGCGACCAAGTCGCCGGATTGTGGAACGGTTTGGATGCGATGACCCCTTTGCTGCGCCGTTACACCGAAGCTGATTGTAAGCGACGTTCCATCGAGTTGGGTATTACTGACATCGAACCGTGGGATTTGGAACAGGAAGCGGCCGATTTTGAGCAACCCCAGTACACTGCTTCGCAGGCTTTCGATGATATCAACGAAGCGTTAGCGTTATTGGGCAACGACGTCGAACGGGAACTCAAGAAGTTACTCGATCCCAAAGAAGGCCGTATCGATATGTACGGTGGACCGAACCGGCGACCGGGGGCTTTCTCAATCAGCCCCGGTAAAACTCCCGGCTTCTTTTATCTCGATCAATATCACGGGACAATTGATCAGGTTCGGACAATCGCCCATGAAGCGGGACATACGGTACACCACACGTTGATGAATGCAAAGGGTCTTCCCAGCTACGCCAGCGATGGTCCGACTTATGTCACCGAAACAGCGGCGATGACATTTGAAGAAATCTATCATCATCATCTGTTAGAGCGGGAAACCAATCCGAAGATTCGCCAATTTCTGATGCAGAAGCAATTAGCAGATATGATTAGCGTTATCCGTATCGGTTGGATTGCACGGTTTGAAGCGGATGTTTACACTGAGTTGCGCAACCGAAACGATGATGGCAAAGGATTATTGACACCGGAAGAATTCGATCAACTTGCTGAACCATCAGCGAAGGCGCGTTCGATATTCTATCCGAAATACAAGCAACCGTTGGCATTGTGGCAAGTTGTACACCATTATTATACCGTACCGTTGTACAACTTGAACTATTTGATTTCGTCGTTACTGACGATGGAGTTAGCCGGTCGAGTCGCCAATGACAAAGGATTTGCCAAGAATATCGCCAATCTCTTCTCCCATCCGTTCGATCAGCCGACGGCGGATATTCTCCGGAATACCGTCGGGATCGATTTCGCTCGCGACGACTGGTACAAGCAAGCCGTGGCGAATATGGAGAAGTATCTTAGCGAATTTGAACAATATGTGGCGACCCTCAAAAAGTAATCGTTTGTAGCCTATATCGTTGAACGGCGTACGGATTCGTACGCCGTTTTTTTTGTGCAAGAACTTTTCCGGGGGGAAATGGATTAGTATAAGGAAGGCGATCTTTCGTGCACGAGGGGACTCTCCTGTTATCGGCTCAAATTGGAGGTACGGTATGTCCAACACAGTAAAAAGTGCGATAGTTTTTGGTTTGATACTCGGAGGCTTGTTGTTACTCGACTGTAAGCAACCACCGGCAGCCGTGGAACGCCCGGTTCCCATCGTTAGCAAGCGCATAACTTACTACGACCAAGCTACTTATCAGAAACTCACCGAGTTGTGGCAAAAGTATTACAAGGCGTTTCCCTCGGAAGACTCCTATGGCAATTGGATGAAAGCCGCCCGCTACGCCAATCATCCCGAGTACGAAAAACTGCTCGCCAAAGGATTAAAGAAGTATCCATCGAATCCAACTCTCCTGTATCTATCAGGGATGATACGCGCTGGCATCGGAGAACCGGAGGCGACGGCGAAAGTCGAACGGGCGATGCAGCTCGATCCTTCTTTCACCGATCCCATCTTCGCATTAGTTGTGAATTACATGGCGTTGGGGGAACGGGAGAAGTCCGATGCGATGCTCCGCCGCTTGATTGAGCTTGGCGCCGTCAACGAAGAAGTGATGGATTACTCCTATAATATGCTTGCGCAACTGGAACCAAATGCGATTCTCATTACCAATGGCGACAACGACACTTATCCGGGTTGGATTTTGACCCGGATTGAGAAATTCCGTCCTGATGTTGTATTGGTGAATCGCTCGCTTATGAATACGACTTGGTATCCCGAAATCGTCGCCAAAGATATCGGTTTGCCGTTCGTTACTACCCAGCAAATCACTGATATCCGGAATTTTCGGGATCAACAGACGAAGGCTAAAACGCGACAACCGGGAGCAGGGATGTATGCCGATACACTCATCGCGCGCATCATCGAATCGGCAAAATCGTCAGACCGACCATTGTATTTTGCTATTACCATGATGAATTCGCCGGAACTGGCAAAATACTCGGAAAACGGTGTGTTCATTGGTCTCTCGACGCTGGTAACACCTTGTAGTAACCGGGAAACGGTTGCAACTGCGCTCGCTGACGATTTTCCAAAGATATTCCGAACCAACGGGTTGGATAGCTGGCGGATGAAACATGTGAAAGAATCCGACGCGGGAAAGATGCTCCTCAAAAATTATGCGCGAGTAATCGCTCACTTCGTATCGTCGGATCATTCGATCGCGACGGAAAAGAAGCTGACGCTGTTTCAATGGTACCGCGCCCATGCCGAACCGTTACTCTCACTCGACGAGCAAAAAGAGTTTGGCGCGATTTGGAAGAAATGGTCGGAGTTACCGGAAGTTAAAACCTGGCTTACTGGATTGAATATCCCGTGAGCGATCCGGATTGGTCACTACTATCGCTTGCGCGCGCCGGTTATCGGAACGCTTGGCAATCGTTGGTCGACAAACATTATCAACGGTTGGTTAATCTCGCATTTCTGATAACCGGTTCGCGGGATACCGCTTGCGATATAGCACAAGAGACGTTTCTCCGGGTGATCGAATGTCATCCGAAACACGAGTTAGGAACGCTAAGCGGTTATCTCTCAACTATTGCGTTTCACAGCGCTTTGAAAAACAAAGACCGGCAGCGGCGGGAGTCGTCGCTTGAGAACGTTGCAAATACATTGGATAGTGGTTTTACGCCGTGGGAGCATGTTGTCGCCGACGAGCAGGTAATGATGGCTACGCGTGCCATCGCAGGATTGGATTCCGATGAGCGCAATGTATTAGTCTTACGATTTTATGGCGATTTGTCTTACGAGGAAATCGCAACCCAACTCGTGGTTCCCATTGGCACTGTAAAATCGCGATTGTTTCGGGCAGTGGGAAAATGTCGAGAATATTTTGTAAAAATGGGGGTTACGCCTTGATTCATCCCGATGAAATGCAGTTGCTGGCATATCAGTTAGAGACATTGGAGGATGCCGCTTCCCGTGAGGTAGCGTCCCACGTACGCGATTGTCCCGACTGTCAAAAACAAGTTGCGGCAATAAAAAACGAGATTTCGCTTTTAAGCGGCGTTTCAGTACCTGTGACAATTCCACCAATCCCGTTGCCAATGCCGAAAGGAATGCGCAAAACCCACTCTCTCTTGCGGGTTGCCGCCGTGCTGCTTATTGGCTTCACGATTGGATACAGCACCTCGGAAATTCTTCGGCAAGAACTGCAGGAAGTAAACCCGCAATACACTGCGATCACGATTCCTCCCGACTCGATGCAATATCGTTTCAGCTCTGAAGCAGTCGATTTGGCGGTGCATATACCATAATCAAACGATGGTTCAACGCAGTACGAGCGACGAAAAAAAGTGGGCGGACTGCAGTGTCCGCCCGTTTTCCTTTGTACATATTGAATCGATTTACATCGATCCTACCTTGTACCTTACGATTGTAAGGTAACTCGCTCTTCCAACCACTCCGGAATCTTGTCGAGGGCGACGCGCACTTGTTGCAAGCTGTCCCGGTCGCGAATGGTTGCCGCCTGATCGTCTTTGGAGTCGTAATCGACAGTGATGCAATACGGCGTTCCGATTTCATCCATCCGGCGATACCGCTTTCCAATCGATCCGCTTTGATCGTAGAACACTTTCCATTTCCGTTGCAGTTTCCGGTAGAGCGCATCTGCCATTTCCGGCAAACCGTCTTTCTTCATTAACGGAAAGATGCCCGCCTTTACCGGCGCCAAGTGCGGCTTGAACCGCATGACAACCCGTAAATCGCCTTCCTGCTCATCCTCGTCATAGCTGTCGGTTAACACGGCAAGCAGGGAGCGGGTGAGTCCTGCACTGGTTTCAATGATGTAAGGGATGTAACGCTCTTTCGTACCCTCATCGAAAATCGTTTGTGCTTTCCCGCTGAATTCGCTGTGGCGGCTTAAATCGAAATCGGTGCGATTATGCACCCCTTCCAATTCACTCCAACCGAACGGAAATTCGTATTCGATATCGAATGCAGCTTTTGCATAATGCGCCAATTCACCTTCTTCGTGCTGATGGAACCGCAACCGCTCAGGGGTTAGTTGTAACACATGCTGACAATACTTCATCCGCTCGGCTTTCCAGAACTCAAACCAAGTCATATCCTCGCCCGGTTTCACGAAGTACTGCATCTCCATTTGCTCGAATTCACGGGTCCGGAATATGAAGTTACCGGGTGTGATTTCGTTGCGGAACGCTTTTCCGATTTGTGCGATCCCGAATGGTGGACGTAGCCGCATCGTTTCCGCAATCGTCAGTGCATTGACGTAAATCCCTTGCGCAGTTTCGGGACGCAAATAGATTACCGATGCACTCTCTTCCACCGGACCCATGAATGTTTTGAACATCAAATTGAATTGACGGATGTCAGACAAATCACTGGAACCACAAGTCGGACAATACTTCCGGTCGGCACGCTGCGCAGTCTCGCCCTTGTCGCCATTCGGCAATTTCCATTTTCGTACCGCTGCCGTTGTTTCATCGGTTGGAAGTTGATCGAACCGGAACCGCGACTTACACGTTTTGCAATCGACGAGAGGATCGCTGAAACCGGCGACGTGACCGCTCGCTTCCCATACTCGGGGATGCATCAGGATTGCGGCATCGAGGCCGACGATGCTGTCGTGAAACAGCGTCATTTCATCCCACCAGAAGCGGGAGAGGGTGTTTTTCAACTCGATACCAAGCGGGCCGTAATCCCAACAGGAATTCAACCCGCCGTAAATTTCGGAGGACTGAAAAATGAATCCGCGCCGCTTACAAAGTGCGACGACTTTGTCCATGATTTGTGTTCGATCAGTTACAGGCATTGTCGATTTCCATAAAAATAGCGGGCAAAACAAGCGCACCGCCGGATTGCCATTACAAGTTCAGATTTACAATGGGGGAAAGATGGAGTGACAAACGGAAAATTGCAAATCGGGACAAAAGATTCTCAGTTACAGTTGGGAGAGCGCTTGAAAGACACATTGGAATAAATCATTAACCAAGAACGGTTTCTGGAGAAAATTCACTTTTGAATCCGACAATCTTGCAACCGAATCGGATTCATCGTACCCTGAGACAAAGAGTACTGGGAGCTCTGGTGAAGTTTCACGCATCTCCCGGAAGGCTTCGACACCGCCCAGTTTCGGCATAATGATATCTAAAATCACCATGTCAAAAGAGGCGGAACGGAGGACACGCAATCCCGCTTCGCCGTCAGCGGCTTCGGCAACTTCGCATCCAAACATCTCGAGGACTTCCCGAACGAGATGACGAACCATCGGCTCATCATCAACAATCAATATGCGCTTCCCATCAAGTTTCCGAGCGCCAATCGGCTCTTTGCGAGGTGGTTCACGGAGTTCCGGTTCCGGCTCATCGGCACGGGGGAACCAAATGTCGACGCATGCACCGCCCTCCGGCATATTGCTCAGCATAATCTTCCCATTATGACGAGCAACAATCCCGAATACCGCCGCCATTCCAAGTCCGCGACCTGTCCCTTTGGTTGAGTTGAACGGTTCCCCGGGTCGACTTAGAATTTTTGCATGAAAGCCCGGACCGTTGTCACAAACCCGAATCCATACTGCTTCCTCGAAGAATCCGCCAATCCCTGATTCCACCGGAGGATTACCGACCATCGTCCGAAAAGTTATTCTACCATGCCCCTGCATTGCCTCATTGGCATTAATCCCTAAATTCATCACAACTTGTTGCAATTGAGTTTCATCCATCATCACCATTGGCAAGTCTGGATCCAAATCGAGTTCAATCGTTACATCCGGCGGCAGAGTTACATGCAGAAGCTTTTGTACTTCCCGAATTATCGCATTGACTTTCACAGCAGAAATCTGAGTCGCCCCACCACGTGCGTAAGCAAGTAATTGCTTGACCAAGTCTTTTGCGCGGCGCGATGAATCCTGTAGAATTTTCAGTAACTCACCGGTCTCACCGTCAAGTCCTAATTTTATCATCAACACATCAGCGGTTCCAACAATCCCCACTAACAGATTGTTGAAATCGTGTGCTATGCCGCCAGCAAACCGTACCACCAATTCACGGCGCTGGGCTTCATACATTTGTTCTTGTAAAAACCGCCGCTCGGTAACATCACGCAGCACTACCAATCGGTCGTTTGAGGAAAGGGGAGATATTGTAATCGTAAAAGTGCGATTGATCCCCAAGACAGCATGGGTCTCTTCTAATTCGACGATATCACTCGGTAGTTCCATCAAACGGTTACCAAATGGTCCCAACAACTCACCGACTGATTTTCCTACGATTTCGCGGACATCTTGTTTGCATAACTCACTGGCAGATATATTTGAACGACGAATCGTGCCATCCGAATTCAAAACAAATACCGGATCGGGCATCGCATCAAAAGTTCTTGCCCAATCTGAGCTTGACCGAAGCACGGCATGCAGTAGTCGCGAATTGTCCATTGCCAGTGATAACTGCTCTGACATCGAGCGTAAAAGCTGTAACTGCGATTGCGAGAAACTGTTAATTTCGTTATGACTGACAAACAAGTAACCGATACGCTGGTTACGAGCCGCTAATGAGTACATTGCAAATGAACGAATCCCGTGTTCAATCAGCCAATTGACTCGCTCTTCCGCTAAACCATTACATTTCATCAAATTTGGGCAGTAATACTGCCCTTCCTCGTTATGGACAAACGGATGCAAGTATTCAACCGCGGTGCTGATTTCGTGCTCAGCATCTGAGCTATCGTTGCGATAGCGATAGGTAAGAAGTTGTACTTTCCCGGAATCGGACTGCAGCTGAAAAATCGCTCCGGTATTAACATTGAGCGTTTCCATAACCAAATTGAGAGCATCGGCTTCCAGCGATTTTGATGTGATTGTTCCGTGGTTTGCTGTCTCGTGTCGGACCTTGCCATGCGATTGGCGTTTACTTGCCCTCCCCAACAGCTCAGGAAGCATTCTTCGGGTAAAACTGGGACCGGAAAGCTTGTTCGCTAAAGCGTTTGCAAAGCGGTTCGTAGCGGCAAGTTCGGCGTTTGCTTGTTTGAGTGCCGCCTCATTCGCCCGCCGTTCGGTAACATCGGTCAATAATGCCAACGAACCTTGATATCGTTGACGTTCGTCGAGTAATGGTGCCGCTGAGATAACAACCGTCCGCAGTTGCCCGTCACACCGGATCATTTGAGCTTCATAAGTGGATGATACTCTTCGTCGACGCTCGAATGTTGCTTTGAGAATCCTCTCGTGTTCCGATTCCGGAAAAAGGAACAACTCATGTTTTCCCAACAACTCCTCGAGTGAATACTTTGTTAGTTTCACCGTCGCCGGATTAACGATAACGATACTACCTTCATCGTCGGCGACGATTACTCCTTCATGTAGTTGGTCGATAAGAGCGTGATACCGCTGTTCACTGGTGATTGCGTGTTGGAGCAGTCGTAACTGCTCCAATTGGTTGACAACCAATCGCAAGAACAATTCGACCACCGGTAACTGCTCAGCGGTTTTATTACTGTCATCGCAGGAGTCAGAAAGAAGCACCGATCCAATTCTTACTCCGGTTCGATTGTAAACCGCCAGTAACACTGCACCATTCTTACGCCAACTATGTGTCTGTTCACTGGATAATCGCAATTCATCGAGAAACGAAAGTAGCTCAGTGGCGCGGAGGTCATTAGGTGCTATCAGATAATATGACCCATTTTTTATTCCGGTATCAAGAATGGTATCAAGCTCTGCTAATACATTACCCTGTTGCATTGGATCGCTTAACAAGCGGTCGATTATTGCCTTCCGCTGACGTTCACTGGATACGGCGCCGGCATAAGCGACCCTCATTCGATCGGGGTAGTACAGAATTGCGATTTCACGATACAGTTCAAATTTCCGCAATTCGTCGGCAGCGATTTCAATCTTGGACTGAATATCATTGACAAATGACAATCGGGAAATTGATGTTAGGAGATGGTTTAATCGGTTTTCTCGTGATGTTAACTCCCGCTCATTGTTCTGATTTTCAAAGTTATCCGTTACTGCCACAGATTGATCAATGGGTTGCCATTGCACGAGGATGGTTTGGTCACTGTTGCGATACAATGAGAGCAAACCTGGGTGTGTTTTGCTTCCAAAAGGGATGTGACGAAGAGGTTTTTCGGTCGTTTTTAATTGCTTGAGGTATTCCAAAAGGTATCGACTTGGCATTTGGTCTTTGATGAGGCGATTAACCACTTTAGATTCAAGCGCATCGGCTGCGGTATTAGCCGCTAATAGAGAGCCATCTTCAGCGAGAAGCCAGATCGGCTCCGGTATCGCGTTCCAATGGTATGAAAAGTCTTTTGTGCGCTTAGCCATTCGCTTTTCGATTACTGTTTGGGCAAATAAGGTTCATGCGAGTTTGTTAACCATTTGTTAGCAGTCGTTTTCTGTATTACAATATACCACAAATCAATTGACGACAATGCATCCATTAGACTTGATCCAAAAATCTTGCGCCGCCTACCCCAACACCACTGCACTTCGTGCGCTGGATGCTACTGGAGTCGCATACACCTATTCACAACTGCATCACCGTATCGATACAATTGCAGCCCAACTCATACGAGACGGAGTTCGCCCCGGAAGTCGGATCGCCCTTTCGGCGGAGAATCACCCCAATTGGGGAGCTTCTTATTTCGGAATTTTAGCCGCCGGGGCAACGGTTGTTCCATTCGATGGCAACCTGCCGCCTAATGAAGTCCAATTTATCCTCACAGATTCCAGCGCCTGTGCATGGTTTGGTTCCGAAACAGTCTTTCAACGGTTCTCGAATATCGCAAATGAATTCCTTGGAATAAAATACTCGATTCACGATACGTTTTCCAGCGAATACTCGGCGTCACATTTACGCTCGATTCCGATGGCGGAAGTAGCCTCGTTGATTTACACCTCCGGTACAACCGGTGTAGCAAAAGGGGTCATGTTATCCGGCGAATCGCTTGCTACTAATGCTCTTGGTGCAGGAAAACGCTATCGTATTGACAATACCGACCGCGTCCTTTCGGTATTACCACTATATCATACGTTCGAGTGTACCTGCGGTTTCATTTTTCCGTTGTCAGTCGGAGCATCCGTTGCATACGCCCGCTCGTTGAAACCAAATGAGTTAGTGCAAGATGCTCAATTAATACGACCAACTCTTTTTATCGCGGTTCCGTTACTCTTGGAAAAGATTCGCAATGGCGTATTTCGCAAAGCCCGCGAAGCCTCTCCCCTCAAGCGAATGTTGTTTGAAACCATCCTCAAAGCAAGTTATGCTACAACAAAACTACCTGGTTCCGGTTTAGGGGTCTCACTATTACGAAGTGTCCGCGCCCGGATGGGTTTCGACCAAATCCGCTTTTTAGTCAGTGGCGGGGCAGCACTACCGCATAGTGTCAATCGTGACTTGTGTGCGCTCGGTTTTCCATTGATTCAAGGATACGGCTTAACTGAGTGCGGGCCATTGGTTTCGGCAAACTCGCTTGTTTTGAATCGCGCCGGCAGTGTCGGTCAGGTTTTTGAGTTTAATAATGTAAAAATCGATAACCCCGATGCGGATGGGGTTGGCATGCTGTTAGTCCGTGGTCCCAACGTGATGAAAGGGTATTGGAACAACCCGACAGCAACGGCAGATGCGTTTACGCCCGACGGTTGGCTGCGTACAGGCGATCTTGCCTCAATTGATGCCGATGGTTATCTCTCGATAGTCGGCAGACGGAAAGATGTTATTGTAACTGCCGGGGGAAAGAACGTCTATCCGGAAACCCTCGAACAAGCAATCCTCGAAGATAACCGCGTATTGGAATGCGTTGTGGTCGGACGGTCGCGCCGCACCGGTAATGGAGAAGAAATCGGCGCGATTCTTGTCCTCAACCCCGATTGGTTGGCGACGGAAAGTGCTGACGGACGGGAGTATGATGATAACGGTCTGCAACGGATAGCGGTTGATATCGTCGCCGCCGTAAACGAAGGACAACCCGACTACCGGAAAATCACCCGCATCGAAGTATCGAAAGACGAACTCGAGAAAACCTCTACTCGAAAGATCCGCCGCTTCAAGTACCGGCAATAGTTCCTCACATGGTGCAAACCCGTGATACATTTTGAATAGACTCCATCGCGTGGAGTCTTTTTTTCTCTCCTTCTAAT
>JAOTSC010000024.1 GCA_030247525.1 bacterium
CGTTACCCGGTCGAGAATTCAAAGCGATTATCCCAGGCGGCTCTTCGGTACCAGTCATCACTCGCGAAGAGGCGGAAGCCGATAGCTGTACGATGGATTATGAAGGCTTTGGCACAGTCGGCACGATGCTCGGTTCCGGCGGCGTAATTGTGTACGACAACACGGTTTGCATCGTCCGAGCGTTGGAAATTCTTGCCCGGTTCTATGCCCATGAATCGTGTGGACAATGTACGCCCTGCCGTGAAGGCACCGGCTGGCTGAATAAAGTGTTACATCGCATCGAGAATGGACAGGGACACCCGGACGAAGTCGATTTAATTCTCGATGTCGCAAACAATATCGATGGGGAAACGATTTGTCCCCTTGGTGATGCGGCAGCTTGGCCGGTCCAGAGTGCCGTCAAGCGTTTCCGCGCCGAATTCGAGCATCATGTGATTCATCATGCTTGTTTACCCGGAACTGTAAAGTATTGAGTAGGACAGACACTCTTGTCTGTCCACTGTTGATAGGGGTGGATACGGGCTTCCAAGCCCGTTGCATTCCGTAGGGGCGAATGGCATACGCCTAATAGAGTAGGGGCTTGATTCATCAAGCCCGATATGTAAAAACGGGTTCGATGAATCGAACCCCTACATTAATCGCAAACATTAAAAGAGAGCATGGCAAAAGTAACCATCGACGGACAGAGCATCGAAGTTTCCGACGGGATCACCATCCTGTGGGCAGCGCGACAGCTCGGACGCAACATCCCGACCTTCTGTTACTATCCGTGGTTCCCGCCGCAAGGGAATTGCCGGATTTGCCAGGTCGAAATAAAAGGGATGCCGAAGCTGCAAATCGCCTGCAATATTCCCGTTCGCGATGGTATGGAAATCTTTACCGACAACGAGCGCGTCCTGAAAGCGCGGCGGGCGGTAATGGAATTCCTACTGATCCACCATCCGCTCGATTGTCCGATTTGCGATCAGGCGAGCGAATGCGATTTACAGGATTTAGCGCATAAGCACGGTGTTGCCGTTGGTCGGTACCGCGAAGCTAAGCGTACCTTTCCGAAAGTCGATTACGGCGAAAAAATTGCCCGCGAGATGAATCGTTGTATTCACTGCCGCCGATGTATTAAACTCGCCGAAGATTATTTAGGGGTCGAGTATATCGGAGCGCTCGAGCGCGGGGACCGTACGGAAATCGGCGCGTACATCGATTCGTTTCTTCCCAGTGACTTTGCCGGCAACGTGATTGATATCTGTCCGGTTGGCGCATTGACCGACAAGAAATTCCGGTTTACCGCCCGGGTCTGGGATTTGGATCAAGTGGATGCCCATCGTCCTGATTGCGAGCATGAATGCAAATGCCGACTCGGGATCTATCGCGGAGAAATTCGCCGAGTCACGTCGCGCATCAACAAAGGGGTGATGGACTCCATTATTTGCGACGATTGCCGTTACAACCATTACAACATCGAAGATTGGGTCATTGAAGTTTAATTGGAGGTTAGGCAATCTTGCCTGACGTGTCATTGCGAGGAACGCAGTGACGAAGCAATCCCAATATTGAAGTGACTTGTTTATCGAGTTAAGAGTCGATGAGGTATGAAATGAAGCTAAGTTTTAATAATGGAAATGTTCTTATTGACATTGAAAGTCAACAAGATCAGATAAACGCTTATAAGTTACTTGTTACGGTTACAGACGGAGTTCAATCAATCGAGTACGATTTGCTAATCTTGAAATCGAAGATTGTCAAGGAAGAAGCACTTGAAGTGTACATTAGTGGAGATGTGAAGAGTCTCTTAGTAAGTGAGACTGCCAAAGGAGTTTCAACTCTCAAACCATCGTATGATGATTCAAAGATGGGCTATTACTTAACAAGGCGTGAACCTTTACCAGATTTGTCATGAACGAACTTTTACTCCTCATCCTTGAGAAAGCCGGATTCGCCGTGATTCTATTCTCGGCAATCATGGGGCTTGCCTCCTATGCGACGCTCGCTGAGCGCCGGATAGCCTCATGGATGCAGGATCGGATTGGCCCCAATCGCGCCGGTCCGTGGGGACTGCTACAGCCCGCCGCCGATGGTATCAAATTCTTCTTGAAAGAAGAAATGATTCCGGCAAACGTTCACAAAATCTTCTACATCATTGCGCCCGGTATCGCCGCCATTCCTCCGATTTTATTGACTGCGGCAATTCCCTGGGGCAATAAAATCATTCTCTTTGGCCGAGAAATATCGCTCCAGATGATCGATGTCAATGCCGGATTGCTCTTTGTTTTCGCCTTTGCGTCGATTGGCATCTATGGCGTGATGTTGGGCGGGTGGGCGTCGAACAACAAGTTTTCCTTGATGGGGAGCCTGAGGGCGAGCAGCCAGGTTATTAGTTACGAATTGGCGCAAGGAACCGCCGTCGTTGGCGTACTACTACTTGCCGGAACGCTGTCGCTTCGTGAGATTGTAGAGCAACAGGACACTTTTGCGAAATGGTACATCTGGCGGCAGCCGATTGGATTCTTCATTTTCTTTGTCGCGTCGCTTGCCGAATGTGCGCGGATGCCGTTCGACTTACCGGAGTCGGAAAATGAATTGGTTGGCGGCTACCATACTGAATACAGCTCGATGAAATTCGGTCTCTTTCAGGTCTCCGAATACATTCACATGATTGTTGCTTCCTCGCTGATGGCGACGCTCTATCTTGGCGGTTGGCAAGTCCCATTCATGACGGTTTCTGCACAACCGACGCTATTTGAGTCGTTGCTCGGCGTTGGTGCGATCGTTACGAAAACGCTGTTGTTCATTTTCGTTTTTATGTGGTTGCGTTGGACCTTACCGCGCTTCCGGTACGATCAGTTAATGCGGTTAGGTTGGAAAGTGTTATTGGAAGGTGCCTTTATCTGGGTGATTATCACCGCAATTCTTGTTCTCGCGTGGCCCTTCTACACCACATGGTTTTAGTTACGGTAGGACAGACACTCTTGTCTGACCGTTTGTAGGAGCGTATGGCATACGCCCAAATCTTGGGTAGGGGCGGACTACCATGTCCGCCCGAATAATTGGAGGTTAGCCATTCTTGGCTGACAAGATTCCTAAAAAATGGCAATCGAAGTAATCAAAAATAAGTGGAAAATGTCGCTTGGCGAGCGGCTCTACATCACTCCCATCTGGGCAGGGATGCGGGTCACGTTGCGCCATCTTTTTATGAAGAAGTCGACGATTCCCTATCCCGAGCAGAAGGTGGAAGTCTCACCACGTTGGCGAGGACGACATGTCCTGAAACGCAACGAGTTGGGACAAGAGCGCTGCGTCGGTTGCCAAATGTGCGAACTCGCGTGTCCAGCGGATGCGATCTACATCGAAGCGGCGGAAGTCCCCGCCGAGAAGCGTCATGAGCATCCCACCGAGCGCTATGCGAAGGTGTATGACATCGACATGTTGCGTTGTATCTTTTGCGGCATGTGTGAAGAAGCGTGTCCCGAAGCGGCGATTTTTCTCACGCCCTACTATGAATTTGTCGACGACACCCGTGAGAAACTGATCTACAACAAAGAGATGTTGACCGAGAAAACCGGCGGTCCCATCTGGTACAAAGAGTAAGCGGATTCGCGAGGAATGAAGCGCATAACCTTGTATGCGCGAAGTGACGTGGCGATCCCATTAGCATACACAGTAGCGCAGACAATCCTGTCTGCAAAAATTAATTGGAGGTTAGGCAACCCTGCCTTGCGGCACACCGCAGGTAATCTTGTCTGACAAATCATGAACTTCTACAACATCACATTCATCCTCCTATCCTTCGTCGCGATTTTCACCGCGTTGATGGTTGTGACGCGTGCCAATCCGGTCGCGAGTGTGATGTGGCTTGTTTTGAATTTCTTTTGCATCGCTGGATTCTACGTATTGCTCGGCGCGCAATTCCTTGCTGCCGTGCAAATTATCGTCTATGCCGGCGCGATTATGGTGCTCTTCCTTTTTGTTTTGATGATGTTGAATTTAAATCTCATCGGCAAGTTGGAACGGAGTAACATCGTTTTGCGTGCCGTCGGTGGGTTGGTTGCCGGTCTGATATTGGTGTTGCTTAGCTTTGCCGTTCGCACGACCTCGGTTGCGGTAACCGAAGGGGTAACCGAAACGACACAAATGTCGCTGGGTACTGCCAAAGAGCTGGGTTCCTGGTTGTTCCAGCGCTGGGTGCTTCCCTTCCAAATCGTGGGGGTGATGTTGCTTGCCGCCATTGTTGGAGCAGTCGCATTGTCAAAGCGCGAACCAACTTCATCAAAAACAATGTTTGTCAAGAAGATGGTAGTTGGGAGTAAGCCGCAATGACAATTGGACTCATACACTACCTTGCGTTGTCGGCAGTCTTGTTCACCATCGGCGTTGCCGGAGTGTTGACTCGCCGCAATGCAATCATCTTGTTTATGTCGGTTGAGCTGATGCTGAATAGCGTCAATCTAACGTTTATCGCCTTTAGCGCATTCTCGAATAATCCGGCGGGACAGATTTACGCCTTTTTTGTCATCGCGGTTGCTGCTGCCGAGGTCGCGGTCGGTCTGGCAATCATTGTCACAGTCTATCGCAATCGCGGTTCGATTAATATCGACGATATTCATTTACTCAAAGGATAACAGTAGCGCAGACAATCTTGTCTGCGGATAACGTTAAAAAGCTTAGCCAACCTTTGGCTGACAAATACTTAAACAACTATGCCCGAACCAACAACAATCGCAACGAACTTCAATTGGCTGCTTTGGATTCCCTTGCTGCCGATTGGCGCTCTCCTATTCAATCTGATCTTTGGAAAGAAACTTTCCGAAGCGATTGTCGGTTGGATTGCCTCGCTTGCCGTTTTGACCGGATTTGTTTTATCGGTGGTCGCCTTCTTCCAATTGAAAGCGCTGCCTGCCGAACATCGCGTGATCGAAGTGGTATTCGCGAAATGGATTTCGGTCGGTAATCTGTCCCTCGATTGGGCAGTATTGCTCGACCCGCTATCCGCGATCATGATGCTCGTAGTCACCGGCGTCGGCGGCGTCATTCATATCTATTCCATCGGCTACATGCATGGCGATCCCGGTTTCCGCCGTTTCTTCCTCTATCTGAATCTCTTCATTTTCTTTATGTTGACGCTGGTGATGGGTAATAGCTTTGCGCTACTCTTCATCGGTTGGGAAGGGGTCGGGCTCTGTAGCTATCTCTTGATCGGATTCTGGTACAAGGATATGGCGAAAGCGAGCGCCGGTAAAAAAGCCTTTGTCGTAAATCGGATCGGCGATTGGGGTTTCCTGCTCGGCATGTTGCTCATGTTTGCCACCTTCGGTACGCTCCAATTCTCAAAGGTATTCCCGGCAGCATTAGAACAATTCCCAGGCGGTGCACCGGTCATTACAGCGATTGCCTTATTGTTCTTTGTCGGTGCGTGTGGTAAATCGGCGCAAATCCCGTTATATGTCTGGTTGCCTGATGCAATGGCAGGTCCAACTCCGGTTTCGGCATTAATCCATGCTGCGACGATGGTTACCGCTGGCGTCTATATGGTCGCACGGGCAAACATCATTTTCTCGTTAGCCCCGATTGCATTGGAAGTTGTAGCCACTGTAGGCGCATTGACCGCACTCTTTGCGGCAACAATCGGATTGCGGCAGTGGGACATTAAAAAAGTCCTTGCCTACTCGACGGTATCGCAGCTTGGTTTCATGTTCTTAGGAGCCGGGGTCGGCGCGTATGAAACCGGCATCGCCCATGTAATGACCCATGCCTTCTTTAAAGCGTGTTTGTTCCTTGGTTCCGGCGCAGTCATTCATTCAATGGAACACGCCTTCCACCATGAGGGCATTCATAAGGATCCGCAAGATATCCGCTACATGGGCGGCTTACGGAAAAAAATCCCATTGACCTATTGGACGTTCCTCATTGCAACGCTTGCGATTGCCGGGATTCCCGGTCTCTCCGGGTTCTTCAGTAAGGATGAAATCCTCTGGAAAACCTTTGCAAGCGGACATTGGCACCTTTGGATCATCGCGACGATTACCGCGGGACTCACTGCATTCTACATGTTCCGACTCGTCTATTTGACTTTCTTTGGTACTTTCCGCGGTGGCGAAGCGGTGGAACATCATGTTAAAGAAGTCTCACCGTTAATGACGGGAGTACTCGTCGTTCTATCCATTCTTTCAGTGTTTGGTGGCTATCTTGCCGTACCCCATGTGTTAGGTGGGCATTTCCTGATCGGAGAATGGCTTGAACCTGTACTGGCAAAGTCGCTCGAATTGCCCGCACTTGCCTATGCGAAAGAACATCATGCGATATCGCTTGAATTAGGATTGATGGCCTTTTCCGTATTGGTTGCGTTAATCGGTATTTTCATTGCGACCCGTCTTTATAAGAACAAAACACAAGAACTTGATAAATTACTTGCACAACCGACCGGATACGCCCGGGTATTGGAAAACAAGTATTGGGTTGATGAACTTTACGAGTTCATTGTCGTGAAACCCATACATTCTGCTTCGATTTTCTTTTGGAAAGTCTTCGATGGGATGGCGATTGACGGCGGTTTACACGGCATTGCCCACATCGTCGATTGGGTAGGCGCGGGATTGCGCCGGATACAAGTCGGTTTGTTATCTAGTTACGCGCTGATGATGTCGCTCGGAATCGTTGCGATTATCGGTTGGCTGGTGTTGGGAAGATAAAATGTTGCCACTACTAACGACATTAATCGTCATTCCCCTCATCGGTGCAGTACTGATGTTGTTGCTTCCCCGCAAACAGGAGAATCTTGCCCGCGGCATTTCCCTGTTTATAACTGTTATCACCTTTGCGATAAGTTTGGGTCTCTGGTTCGGATTCGATAAAACAAAAACCGGTTTCCAATTCATGGAAATCGTTCCTTGGGTTCCCTCGCTCGGAATTACCTATCAAATCGGTATCGATGGCGTTTCGTTGTTGCTGATCCTGCTTACGACGCTCCTTACCCCGATTTGCTTATTGGTTTCATGGGATCCCATCAAGAAACACGTCAAGGAATACTACTTTAGCTTCTTAGTGTTAGAAGCTGCGATGATTGGTGTGTTTGCTTCGCTCGATCTCTTCCTGTTCTATGTCTTCTGGGAAGCGATTCTCATTCCGATGTACTTCCTGATTGGCATTTGGGGTGGCAAAAACCGGCTGTATGCGGCGATTAAATTCTTCTTGTACACCTTAGTCGGCAGCCTCTTGATGCTGATTGGCATCTTGTACATCTATTTCAATCATTCCGGCACCGGTACCTTCGACTTATTGAAAATTTACGAACTCACAAAAACAGCGCCGATTCCCCTCGGTGTCCAAATGTGGTTGTTCGCTGCTTTTGGGCTTGCCTTTGCCATCAAAGTACCGATGTTCCCCTTCCACACCTGGTTACCCGACGCCCACACCGAAGCGCCGACTGCTGGTTCCATCGTATTAGCCGGCATCCTCTTGAAGATGGGAACCTACGGTTTTCTCCGGTTTGCAATTCCTTTGTTCCCCAGCGCGACCGACTCTTTTACGCCACTGATTGTCATATTATCGATTGTTGGGATTATCTACGGCGCACTCGTTGCGATGGTACAAACCGACATCAAGCGGTTGGTTGCCTATTCGTCGGTCAGTCACTTAGGGTTTGTGATGCTCGGAATGTTCGCCTTGAATTTCCAAGGGTTGTCCGGGTCGGTCTTACAAATGATAAACCACGGGCTCTCGACTGGCGCACTGTTCCTTTTGGTTGGCGTGATTTACGAGCGGAGGCATACCCGCGACATCGACGCTTATGGCGGCATTGCAGCAATCGTTCCGATTTATTCGACCATTTTCTTAATCGTGACGATGTCGTCGATTGGTTTACCGATGTTGAATGGGTTTGTCGGTGAATTCTTGATTTTGACCGGAGCGGTACAGGCAAGCTGGGTCTGGGCGGCATGGGCGGCAACCGGTGTCATTCTTTCGGCGATTTACATGCTTTGGATGGTACAGCGCGTATTTTTTGGTCCCATCAAGCATGAAGCGAACAACGAATTGACCGAGATGAATTGGAAAGAATATGCCGGAGTGATTCCGTTGCTCATTTTCATTCTCTGGATTGGGGTTTACCCCAATACGTTTTTAAGTGTACTCGATACCTCAGTCAAAGAAATCCTTGCTGCTAAAGGTGTCGTCATTCAAACTCTTCTATTGAAATAGATCGGACAGGAAGTTAGGCACACCGCCTTGCGGCTCTCCGTAGGGAATCCTGCCTGACCTGTCATTGCGAGAGCGCCTTGCGCCGAAGCAATCCCGAAAGTTAGTAACGCAAAGAAAAAATCGATTCATAGGATCAAATAACTACAAACCATGACGGAAACTTTCTGCACCCAAATCTCTGTAATCGGCCCTGCACTATGGGTCGCATTACTCGCATTCTTCGTCATGGCAGTCGATATCGTCGTCCCCAAACGAAACACCTTACTACAGGCGGTATCGTTACTTGGTCTCGGTACCATTTTCGCATCATCGCTGTGCCAGTCATGCTGTGTCGTTCCAACCACTGGTTTTTTTGGGATGTTGTCCCGTGACGCATTCACTGGATTTTTCGATTTACTTTTTATCGCTATCGCATTCCTTTCGATTGCGATGTCGGGTCCCTACTACGAGAAAACAGGGATTAAGTTACCGGAAACATTATCCTTGAAACTCCTTGCAACCGTTGGCGCTATGCTCATGGTGAATACCAACGATCTAATCGTCTTGTTCGTCGCGCTCGAACTTATGTCGATAAGCTTGTATGCGTTAGCGGGTATGTTATACGAGCGTCCCAAGTCGAACGAAGCGGCTATGAAGTATTTCCTGCTTGGTGCATTCTCCACCGGATTCTTTCTCTATGGAATCGCGCTATTGTATGGCACCACTGGCAGCACCAATTATCAGGAAATCTCGTCTTGGATCGTGAAACAGAACGGGCAATTCGGATCACTTTTCTGGGCAGGTATCGGACTTCTCTTAATCGGATTTTTCTTCAAGACGGCATCGGTACCGTTCCACTTCTGATCGCCCGATGCTTATGATGGTGCACCCACTCCAATAGCCGGTTTCTTTAGTGCCGGACCGAAAGCCGCTGCCTTTGGCGCATTCCTGAAAGTTTATGTTGTCGCCCTCTGGCCCGGTTTTACTGAACATCGGCGATTTGTTGGCAGTGATTGCCTTCTTAACAATGGCAATTGGCAATATTGTTGCAATCCAACAATCCTCCGTGAAGCGAATGCTCGCGTATTCCTCGATTTCTCATGCCGGATATCTCTTGGTAGCCATCGTTTCCGGGAATGATAACGGCGCTTCTTCTCTAATGCTCTACTCGTTGGTCTATACGATTACAAACCTTGGCGCATTTACCGTTGCCTGGCTAATGAATCGTAGCGAAGGTGTTTACTCCTTTGACGATTATAATGGTCTCTCATCCCGTCACCCTGCATTGGCGGGACTCATGGCGCTCTTCATGATTTCGTTGGCGGGGATTCCTCCGACGGGCGGGTTCTTCGGAAAGTACTACATTTTCTACTCGGCATTGCGTACTGGAAATTTGTGGCTGGCAATTTCGATGGCGCTGTTCTCTGCGATTTCCGTGTACTACTATCTGAAAATCATCGTCCACATGTACATGAAGCCAACCACCGAATCCTCCGAGCCGATACAATGGGGAGGAACAGTGGGGGTCGGTCTTGCCATCTGTGCGGTAGTCATTCTTGCAACCGGTCTCTTCCCCTCCAGTTGGGTCAATCTCGTTGGCACTGGCGTAAAAGCCCTCGGCATGTAATCTATCAGTTCGGTTCAGTAGCGAGTTATTACGCCCTGATATATGCGTTGGCGTCAGCAACCGTGTCCGCCTGAAGTTATTGGAGAAAACGAGACCGCATTGCAGTTCAGAGCGGAAATCCAGATCGACCTTTTTCCGAACTCAAATATATATTCTTTGTCTAACAAACGACAATACTGAGGATCGATTTATATCTGCCAATGAAACTGTTCTATGCAACTCTTAACCAAAACATCGCGCGCCTCTAACATGGCAACTTCCCTACCCAACGATAAGGAGAGCGACGTAACCGGAGCATCGTTAATCCCACACGGTACAATCCCCTGAAAGTGCGACAAATTCGGATTTACATTGAACGCAATCCCGTGCATCGTTACCCACCGTGATACCCGAATCCCCATTGCACAAACCTTTGCCCCTCTAACCCAAACACCGGTACGACCTTCCACCCGGTACCCTTCGAGTTGCCAATGTGCTAACGTGTCGATGACAGCTTGCTCAAGCATTCTCAGAAACCGATGAATGTCTTTTCCATGTTGTTCTAAATCGACGATGAAATATCCGACGATTTGACCCGGTCCGTGATAGGTAACGTCACCTCCACGATCTGTTTCATACAATTCTATCCCGGCTGCCTTCCGTTTCGCTTCACTCCATACAATGTTGGAAACCGTTACACCGTCCACTTTCGTACTGCGGCCATACGTGTACACTGGAAAATGCTCAAGCAGCCAAACCGTGTCGGGTATCTCGCCGGCTTGACGTTGCTTCAACAATTTCATTTGTTCTTCATAAGCGTCTTGGTACGAAATGAGTGCTGGACTAATGATGAGCTGTGCTGGAATCGGTTCTCTTGATGTCGTCATTTATTCACTCGGAAAGTTGCCACATAAAGCGATACGAAACTCATGGAGCGATCCGCTCATGACCCCCTGAACAATCGCCGGATCGTTCGCAAATAGCTTCTCAGCTTCCGCCCGGTTATCCGCGCGTAAGATTACGATACCAAACGTGGTGTCGTCACACCGTCCCGCAAACTGCACGATTCCCTTCTCATGTAGCCCCACCAAATATCGAAAATGCTCCCCGACTATTCGGACATCCTCATCGGTGTAGTTCGTATCGAAGTTCGCTTTCACCGGTCTCACTAAGTAACTATAGTAACGCATTAGTTCTCCTTTGTGAGTTTGCCAACATTGAATTTCAAGTCCACCCTACGAACAAAAACTGCCGGACACTTTGTCCGGCAGTTTCTCGAAAACAATGTAATCTATACTCTAACAAACTTCGTGGTGAAGTGGCGTAGAATCGGCGGCTCGTATGTTATCTGTAATCCGCGGATGAAGCTGCTTCTCCTCATCACATTATGCAGCCCTTCGGCAACCCACTCCAAATGATTCGAAGTAAATGTCCGCCGTGGTAGGCACAATCGTAACAATTCTAACCGGGGATACCGGTTCTCACGGGTTACTGGATCGCGATCCGCTAACACTGCGCCGATTTCAACTCCTCGAACCCCAGCTTCGATGTATATCTCGACACCCAACGTTTGAGCAGGAAAATGCTCGCGGGGAATATTCGGTAACACCTTCAAAGCATCGACGTAAATCGCATGACCGCCCGCCGGCTTGACATGCGGCACTCCTGCTTCTGTAAGCAAATCGCTCAAGTATTTCGTCTGTGCTAACCGGTGTTCCAAATACTCGTCGTCGATTCCCTCTTTCAAACCGACGGCAAGCGTTTCCATGTCGCGTCCTGACATCCCGCCGTAAGTAACAAACCCTTCAAACAGAATACCGTAGATCGAACACTGACGATACAATTCTTCGTCACGCATGGCGATAAATCCACCGATGTTGACCAAGGCGTCTTTCTTCGATGACATCGTGCAACCGTCGGCATAGGAGAAGAACTCACGGGCAATGGTTGCTGAGGACTTACTCGCGTAGCCAGTTTCCCGCATCTGAATAAACTTGCAATTCTCGGCGTATCGAGCAGCATCGACGAACAATGTAACTTTAAACTCGTCGCATAGTTGCTTTACCCCGCGCATGTTTTCCATCGACACCGGTTGTCCGCCCGCGCTGTTACATGTTACCGTCACGAGAACAAATGGTACTCGTTTCTGGGGAACATATTCGGTTAAAGCAGCTCGGAGTTTCTCTAAATTTAAGTTGCCTTTGAACGGAAAAAGATTGTCCGGATCGAATGCTTCATCAATCGTGCAATCGATTGCATGGGCTTTCCGGAATTCAATGTGGGCTTTGGTCGTATCGAAATGGGAGTTGCCCGGAACAACATCATGCTCTTTGATTAAAGCGCTGTGGAGAACATTTTCCGCCGCACGTCCCTGGTGAGTGGGGAGGACATAGGGAAAACCCATCACATCAGCGATTGATTCTTTCATTCGGTAGAAGGAAGCGGAGCCGGCGTAACTTTCATCTCCCATCATTAACGCTGACCATTGCTGGGTTGACATCGCACCGGTACCACTATCAGAGAGCATATCGATAAACACTTCTTCCGACCGCAACCCAAAAAGATTGAAACCAGTATTCTCAATTTTCTCTTCGCGAACATTTCTTGGTAACAGGTGAATCGGTTCAACCATTTTTATACGGTACGGTTCGGGTATCATACTATCTCCGGTAATGATGCGTCCAATCGGTTACTCGATTGGCAAATTGGGTTAGTGCCGTAATTTCGTAAGTTTTTCCCCAAGGTTCAACTCAGTTGGTTTTCCCACGGAGTTTATCTGCCTAACGCTTGCAATCTCAGGTGTGTCGGAACTTTCGGAGTAGATAGGCGGTTATTCCGATGAACAAACTAATGAATGTATTCAATCGAATTGCAAACACGATGGCGATACATTCCGGGTTCGAGTAACCCAGCGCGAGGGCAATTTCCGATGCTCCGATATCGGCAATCCCAACCCCTCCCGGAAGAAAACTCGCGACCATGATAAATGTCACCAAACTTAGAACTACCAGAGCATCGGTGACCGGCATCGTGACATCAAACGCTTTTGCTAACGCGATCCACAACAATCCGATTACAATCCATTGCACAATGGTTACGACCGGCACGATCCAGCTATTTGCTGTTATGCGGATCGTTGCCGCCATCCCGTCGATTAGTGTCCGGAGTTTTGTAATGCGTTTATGAGCAACTTTTAGGGCAAACACTCCTACCACGACACAAATCACAAACAGTCCAAGTACAATTTCTAAATGGGTTAAAAACCGTTCACGAAACTCCGTTTGTGCTAAAATACCGACCGTAGCAAATATCAGGAGCGTTGCCACATCCATCACCCGTTCGACTGCCACGATTCCATACTGTGAGCCGCGAGAACCGCCTGAGAGTTTATGAGACATTTCAGCTTTGAGGAATTCCCCGGCATTCATCGGGGTGACCGATCCCAACCCTTTTGCGATAGCGGTGATCGATAACAAGTTACCCCACGGAAGCTTCTTAACATCTTTCGTTAACAGAAAACCCCACCGGATTGTCGAAAGTACAACGAAGAGTGCATACCCAAATGCACCTAAAACGACATACCAGTAATTGATATAGGAAAACTGCTGGAAAAACTCCGGTGGTGTTCGCCATGCAAAATACCAGACTGCGAGCGCGATAGCGATCAGAGAGGCGACAACTTGAAAGACTTGTTTTCCGAGTATCCCCATCGGTTACGACAACGCAGGAAATTTTTCCCGTAGCCTGCGCATTACCGGCTCCGGGACGTAGTGGGAGACATCGCCACCGTTCGATGCCACGTTGCGGATTAACGAGCTGTTGAGATAGGTGTAGCGGGGATGGGGCATCATAAAAAGCGTTACAATTTCCGGTGCCAACCGTCGATTCATCAGAGCCATTTGAAATTCAAACTCGAAATCGCTGATAGCCCGTACACCGCGAATTAATGCAATTGCTTCCTTTTGACGCGAATTTAACAACTAAACCCTTGAAGGAATCGACTTCGACATGAGGAATATTCTTGCAACTCTCCTGCATCATAGCTAACCGCTCCTCGATACCGAAGAGCGGTTGCTTTTCAGGATTCATTGCCAAACAAACGTACACTACTTCAAACAGTGAAGCGGTGCGTTCGATAACGTCGAGGTGTCCGTTAGTAATTGGGTCAAAAGTACCTGGTACCACCGCGATATGCGGTTTCGAGTTGTGTTTAGACATAATATTCGTAACCGAAATATTTACTCTTCAGACTTCTCTTCGCTGCTATCGGTGTCTTTTTTCTTAGACGTTTTGATCGTGCTCAAAACGGTTGAAACCAACTCTGGAAGTTTTGCTGTTAAATTATCGAGCGCACTCGGTTTCGTACCAAACAAATGTACGTTGTGACCGTCGAGGACGATAAAAGCAACCGGTGAAATCGACAAACCCGCTCCGCCACCGGAGCCACCGCCACTGCCTTGTTTCCCCTCGCCTTTCGCGCCAGATCCTTCTCCACTCCCGGCACCGACTCCGAGGGAAACTTTTACTACCGGCAGAATTACCCGTTCGCCAATCGTAATCGGTTCGCCCACTACGGTCTTCGTTGCCGCGATGGAAGTCAATTTACTGAGTAATGTATCGAGAATGTCTTTGGTAAACTCGCCTGCCATTGTTCCTCCTAACAGTTATCCGCGAAAATCCGGTGTTTCGATATAATTACATTGAAACTGCATGCGTTAGTCTGTGATAACCGCACGCCAAACTTCACCAGCCTTGATATAAGTGATGCGATAGGGCAACGCCGATTGTTTGGATAGCCGCTGCATCAACTCGTCCAACTTTCCTTCCCAACTATCTCCAACTAATCGAACACCACTACTGCTAACTCCGGAAAATGGTTGGATCGGATAGGTTGGAACCACTACGAAAATGCTGAATCGCAGCGAAGGTCCATCGTATATGACTTGATAACTTTTCAGTCCTGCGGAATCCAACTTTGCTTTCGTTTGCGTACTGCGGTCACCATCGACAACCAACTGAAACATCGCTTCGCCTGTTGTCAGTACTGCTGTCTCCAATTGACCCAAACTTGCAACTACTTGCACTGTTTTAGTAAAAATGTCAATCGCTTGCAGGGTACTGTTCGGTTGTGTCGATGAAGGAGTTGTCGCAATGAGAAGCGTGTCCGGTTTAACATATCCAAGCGGGACTGTATCGACTTTCTTCCCTATCGGTGTTGTCACTGGCTTTATCGGATGCTTAGGTTTGTAAACCCACGGTTGCCACCATAACAACCCGCCCACTGCCAACAATAAAATTAGTGCAACAATCGGCCAGAAAAGTTTCACTTTGCGTTTCGATCGGGCGACTTCTTCGGTTTGTTCGACGCTGGTTTCCACTTCTTGCGAAACATTTTCGTTGAAGCACATCAACTGCCACGAATCTAACGTATCGTCGACGCTGCCGATTCTTATTACGGTTAGTTTACACGGGATCGACTCACACAAATTTCGCCAAAACGTATAAACCGCTGGTCGAAGCGCCGCTATTTCAAATTGCCCATCGGAACGTTGTGCATACCGGAACAGGAATCGTTCAATATCGTCGTTCAGCTTAAAACCTACCTCCCAACGGAGTTGGTCGACAATCTCATCGTTCGCTAAAGCTGGGGCGGGAACTGTTGCACGCATTCCCCAATCAACCGGGAGCCATACTTCAATTTCACTCGGCGAGTAACTTGATACCAATGAGACAAATGCTTGCAACAAAATCGGTTCTAATGTGGGCGATTTCGCAATGATAGGGGAAGAAGCAAATGGAACATTACGGTTTGCTAACTCAAGAAAAGAGAATACGCCATTCTCCTCTGTGAGGATTCCCACGGATATTCTCTGTCCGAACCAGCGAAGAACAGTTTTATTCATGGTTTGTGCAGAATTGAATCGCTATCAACTGTAAGAAACGGACGAATCCGCTCGAATGTTACCGGACCAATGCCATTTACCCGCTCGTCAAGTTCCTCTAAGGTACGAAAAGGTTTCGCTCGGCGCGCTTGGATAATACGTTGCGCTGTTACTTTTCCAATCCCCGGTACTAATTCCAGCAATTCTCTTGAAGCATGATTTACATCCAACGGAAAGTGAACGATTGAGTCCGCTACAACAAGAGACCGTAATGATGGAAGTTCGTTTTGTCTTATTGTAGCGGGAGCAGTCGAACGGGTAATAGGAAAAGTCGCCGCCAGAAGAACAACCGCTGCTGTTAGAATGAGCATCCGCTCAAACGGCGTAAACAGCAGCGGCAAGGTCTGGAAACGTTCTTTCCAATTAGACTTCTTTGAGGGTGCTGAATTCGGCATATCCGATCGGTCGCTCCTCGATCTGTGCCGTGTCACGCAACTGCTTAGCTGCTTTACGTTGAATGATTTCCGCGCGGATGATGCGAATTCTACCGTCATGAGTTGCTTGTTCCGTAAACTCATCGACTGGAATTTTCATTTCCCGTGCTACCACTTGCAATTGTTGCTTCATCTCATCGTCAGTCGGTTCGATTTGCAACTGTTGACCAATTTGCCGTAACAACAGATCCCATTTCGCATCGACTGTCGAAGCCGGTCGCAAGACTTTTTCAAAGAAATCATCGGATACTACACCTGTTTCATGGGCTAACCGTTCGCGTAACTGCTCGGCATATACTTCTACAAACGCCGATGGTACAGGTATATCGTTCGCTTCCAAAACTGCGCTGCGGATACGCCGGTATACTCCTTCTTCACACCGTTGGTCGGCAGAATGTTCAAGCTCCACTTTCATCGCATTCCGCAAATCTTCGACTGTCTTATACATCGGTCCGAACTTCGCAACAAACTCCTCGTTAAGTTCGGGAAGCACACGATCTTTTACCGATGTTACTTGTACTCGGTATGTATACTTGTGTTCGTGCGCTTCGCCGCCGCCGTGGGCTGCTTGATCATGCTGTTCAACGACTTCGACAACCCTGATTTCACCATCGACAATGCCGAGTAATCTCTCCGTGCTGTTCGGTCCCAGCGGATCGTTTGCCACCGGGAAATCGGGAATGTGACGAATCGAATCCTTGTAAATATGTCCTTGATCGTCAAGTGAGGCGATTTCGCAGTCGAGGAACGAATCGATGGTGGCGGCGAGATTTGTTGGTACATAATTCGCATAATTCACGCGCAGTCGTTCCATGGCAACATCGACGTCGCAATCGGCGATCTCGACCTTGTACTTCCAAATAGGCAACGCATCGAAGCCCTTTGCTTCATATACCGGTGCAACTGGAATCTTCAGCGAGAAAGTGAGCGGTTGGTTTTCGCCGAACACTTCGTTATCCACTTCCGCTTTCGCGATTGGTTCGACGCCGGTTTGCGTAAGAGCTAACGGATATGCCTCTTTCACCAAAGTTTCGACGATGTCTTCCAATAATGCGCTGCCAAACCGTTGGCGAAGCATAGTCATGGGGACTTTACCGACCCGGAAACCGGGCAATTGAATCGTTTTCGAAAGCTTCACCAACTCCGTTTGATATCGTTCAGAGACCTCGGTCGCCGGGATGGTCACTTGCAGCTCAACCGATGTTTCATCCAGTTGTGATTGCGTTACTTGTAAATCGTTGATCACTGTTTCTCCTGAGATTCGTAAGGATAAATCTACCGTGCGAAAGGGGGGACTCGAACCCCCACGCCTTTCGGCACCAGATCCTAAGTCTGGCGCGTCTGCCAATTCCGCCACTCTCGCTAAACATGCAAACGATAAAGGTATCGAAATTTCTTTCTTGGGGCAAATCCTTAGTGCCGAACTCGGGTCTTTCTATACAGGCGAATGCCAGAAAGTAAAGGAAAACTAAGCAGGATGATAAGTAATTCCCATAGAATTCGGATAGGACGAATCGAGCATCCCCCCGAAATCGAATACTCCCATTGTCCTTGTTCAAAAGCGGGATAGATACGCAGAGTTAGCTTGTTCGGCAGCAAAGGCTGAACCGAACACCCATACCCATACAACATTCCAATCAACGCCGGATCGTCGCCACCGATTTGAAAATACCCATCAACTGGTTGCCAATTCGGAATTGAAAAAATTCGGCGTAAACTTCGTACCCCCCAACCCAGGAATGCGACTATCTCTTTGCTACAAGAAAAAAGTTTTAGTCCATCGAACCGCTTCTTTTTCGTCTTCTTCTTTTTCGGTTCTTTGGAAGTTTTGATTTTTCTTTCGGTCGATTTAGCAACATCGATTGAACCTGTTGCTGTGGGGATCGATTCATTCTCCTTTGTATCGCTTTGAAAAGAAAATATAAAATATGAGAAGTGAAAAGTGAATTTCTGGTTTCTCAAGTGAAAGCGCAGTCGCACCGGAATCGATAGCGAAACAAGCAGTAGCGCGAACAGGAAAGTTAAAACGTATAATTCAATAAATATTTAAGTCACCGAAATAGGTTAGTTACGACGTTCCTGAAAAAACCGCCGTAAAATGTCACCACATTCTTGCTCACAGATGCCACCAACAACTGTCGTTTTTTTGGGGAGTTTACCCTCCTCCAACAGATTATAAAGACTTCCGGCAGCCCCCATTTTTGGATCGTTCGCACCAAACACAACTCGGTCTAACCGCGCCAACAGAATAGCACCTGCACACATTGGACACGGTTCCAGCGTAACAAACAACGTACACCCTTCGAGATATTGTTCTCCCAAAGTCTGCGTTGCTGCCGAGATTGCCAACATTTCCGCATGCGCGGTAGGATCGTTGCTCATCATCGTTCGGTTGCTGCCGGTGCCCAACAATCGCTCACCATGCATGACAACCGCACCCACCGGCACTTCACCTGAGCGTAGCGCTTCTTCCGCTTGTCGCAATGCCCGGTACATGCCCCGGTCAAAGTAATTCGGCATTTCTAACATATACTCCTAATCACTACAAAATTGATGTAGTGGGTGACTCATTGGAAAAATACAACCGAATCTTCACTTTCTGAAGTTCTCCGGGCACTTGTTCTTTTTGAACTCTTCGCGTTACCTTACGACAGTATGAGTTCGCCTGCTTACCCGCCCAATCGTGAACGGATCATCGTCGTATCCACCCCGGTAACGACTTTTATAACACCGTTCGATGCCACGTTACGAATAATCGTAACGATGGCTTTTCCATTTCTCACCATTGGTCTTTTTTTACCAGCTAAGCACCAGCTACAAGCACTCATCGCGATTGGAATCTCCGTCGCCATTCTCGCGTTATGGATGTTTGCCCGCAAACCTTTGGCGATTTCTGAGGGAATTGTCTCAAGTTACTCTAAAAACCATCCCTTCAGTTCCCCGGTGGAATGGACTGCATCGTTATTAGCTTCTTTAGCAAGTGCTGGTTTAAGTATTCTCTTCCTTGGGTACTATGTTGCCCACGGTCTCAGCTACATGAAGTTCACTCCTGAGTTACTTCAAAGGGAGCCAACATACTTAGCAATAGCTTTGACCGGTCTTTTGATTGTGCTCTTTCTCCGCAAACGAATTGTTGGCAGGGAACAGGATCGGGCGCGGATGCGGCGGTTGTTTACTGTAATTCTTGCAATGACGCTACTACTAATTTTCTATTTGTTCAGCACCAATTTGCCATCTTGGAATCCCTTACTAAGTGAACGGTTTAGGATCGTTCTACCCGACATTCACGATTTGCCCGATTTGCCGTACTTCGTTGCAACGACTGCTTTTGCTGCATCATTAGCGCTGTTTGCCGTGGCAAACCGCGATGAGATTGTCACATCAATGCGAGATATTGCCGCTCCAAAACGCAAGAATGCCATTGTTGCCGCCGCTTTTGCAGTCGGAATGCTCGCCGTAATTGGGGTCGTCTTTTCCACCGTTATTCATCGCAGTATTTACGGACTGATAGTTTGGAACACGGGTGGGTTACCTTCAGTTGCGATTTTTGTCTTTGTCATGACCGCTTTTTGTCTCTTTGCTTACGACGCAGCGACTCGCCATCTCGAAACATTGCTGTTACCAGCACTGGAAGCCGGTTATCTGCCACTAATTCTGCGGTTTCAACATACCCGGTTTGGTACCTATTCCCGGCTCTTACTTGTAATTGGTGTTGTCCAATTCCTCTGTGCAATAATACTGCTCGCAATGAACAATTATGCCGTCGCTGTCACCGGTTGGCTGGTTTCGATTTCGATTATGGCAAGCAGCATTACTGCCATGGATGAAATGCTAAAACTCAGAAAAGCAAAAAACACTCCTCCTGAAGTGACTGGTAGCCGACTGAAACTAAGTCGGCGAGTTAGCGAAGCCCTTTTGTTAATGATTGCTTTGATAACAATGATTGCCGTAACAGGATTGTTGGGATGGAAAACTTCGTTAGGATTAACGATTCTGGTAATATTCACTACAACGTATTTTGTAAAACGGTTTGGATTTGCAGCTTGGTTAACCGAGCCAGTAAATGAACCACAACGCTTTGAATTGGAATCGTTTAAAACATTAGACTCGGTACAGAGTAAATTTAATGCGCAAAACCGTCCCATCCTAATCGCCGCTCGGCATCCCCAAGGGCTGTCCCATCTCAGGAAAATGCTTGAAATGCCGCAATTTGCTGACCGCGATATTGTTGTTATGACGGTACGCATCGTGCGCGATGAACTGGAAACAGACGAAATTACCGTTTTCGGAAGACATGAAAAAATGCTGTTTCAGGAAGTGATGAAAGTTGCCGAATCCTATGGCAAAGTTGTACTGCCCCTTGTAGTGACGGCTCCATCTGCCACCGAAGCGATTGTAGCCGCCGCCGCCCGGCTCCATGCCGAAGAAATCGTTTTGGGCTTGTCCGGTAAAGTATCGATTGACGAGCAAATGAAAGAATTTCTTCGGAATTGGAAAACCTACCCGAAAACGGATTCGCTATCCATTCGACTCCGTATCATAACTTCCCGTCAGGAAGTCATCCGCGAAATATCTTAATCTCTTTCATAGAGTGATTTTCCTATCGGATAGTATTGCCGATGCAGGATTATAATAACGGACGCCACCCCAATTATTTTTGTAAACCAGCCATTATGTATTGAATCCCCCTCTGAAACAAGTTATGTTTCAATGTAGTCCTTTCGATTTCTCTATCAATTTCTCTTTCTTTCTCTCTTTTGGTGACTCGACGATATAGGAGCGCGCGATGAATACTCGTCATCTGCTTTTTACGTTGGTCTTTACCTTGTCAACGTTACTACCTATCATAGCGAACTCGGCACCAACCGTAGCCAGAGTCGATCCCCATCATTACGATAAATTGATCACCGGTGAGGAACCGTTACCGAGTTGGGATCTACTTCCCAATGATCGCTTACCAGACCCCCCTCCCATGCTTGACACTATTGGTTCGGTGTTTCGTGCCGGGCGGACATGGTATGATCTCCAGCATAACGGTACTTGTGGTAGAATGATTGCCAAGGATTCACTCGGTTTTGTACACATGGTATGGATGCGGGGATTCGATTCTGCTGCTGTCACTCGTCATATCAGCTACAATGTGTTCAACACCGCCACAAGTGCCTTTACCCTTGGAGCGAATGGTACGCAAGTTCCACCCCAGACGGTAACTCGGAGTGGTTTTACATCGATGGGACTTCTGCAAAACACAGCGTTTGTCGGATTTCATGAAAATGCTCCACGCGCTCCAACTATTCCAACCGGAAACCTCTATCATGATATCGAGCCGGGTATTGGAGCATTAATCTGTGACGATCCCCTTCCATTAATTGTCGAAGGTGGAACGACTGTGCAAAATCTTTGGCCGCGAGTTGCCACCCGTAATAACGTTGTTCACATGGTAGTTGCTGAAGGTAACCTTGCAGCTGGTTCAGCCCAACGACAATGGTATTATCGTGGCACTTACAACCATCAGTTAACGACTGTCACTTGGGGACAACCGATTCAAATACCAGGTTCGACCCTTAACATTGCTGCTGAGGTGACTGCTTCAAGAGTATCGAACCGTGCCGCAGTTGCTTGGATGCGACCCGTCGATATGGATTTCAATCCACCGCCAACAACCTACACACAAGTAAACAACAATGTCGTTTATGCTGAATCGCAGGATGGCAGTACTTGGGATTTTAACAATTTCCGCTATATGACACATTGGCGGTTACCGAACTATTCCCTCTATCCCGATACGATGGCGGCCTGTCGCGACACCTTCCGTGCGTACAACGACATCAGTTTGTTGTATGATGCCAGTGATGTTTTGCATGCGGTCTTTACAACCAATCTTTACTATGCTGTCTCCACGACCACCACATACACCTATGTCTTCGGTCATATCTGGCACTGGCGGAGCGACGAACCATTTGTATTGCGGATGGTTGCTGATGGTGGCAATCTCGATACCGAACTACGGGCAAATCCTGGCGCATGGAACCGTACTGCTCATCGTGGTTCTCTCTCGTTGGGTGCAAACGGTAATCTCTATTGCACCTTTGCCGCTACCTACGACCCGTTAGATACTGCAGCTACCTTAAACGATGTCGCCCTCAACGGTTATCCCAATTATGATGTGTATGTAACGGTTTCCACCGATGGCGGACGCCGCTGGTCAACAGCAACGAATATCACAGCGACTCACACACCCGGGGCTGCTGCCGGAGCCTGTCGATCCGAGAATTGGCCGTCGTCCAATCAATTAGCTGATAACTTTGTACATATTACTTATGTAACCGATTATGATGCCGGTACTCCGTTGCAATCCGAAGGTGTATGGACAAACAACGACTTCAATTACCATCGCGTACCGGTTACTTCGATTCCTACAACTCCTTTACTCCCGGAACGAAATCTTCTTGTTGGGGAAATGCGAGCTGTCCTTCAGAATCACAACAACGGCGAAGTCTTTTTAATCGGTGTTCGCGATACCATTCTTTGGTCGAGAATTGGTTTACAGGGAAATGTCCGCTTCGACTTAAACCGGAATTATCCGTCCGGTACTTGGGAAACGATTGTTCCTGATTCACTAAACGACACTGTCCGAGTGTGGACTGTCACAGGCCCGAATACCAACTTCGCTCGGTTGCGTGTCATGTCAGTTCTTGATCAGACCGTTGGCGATACCTGCGACGCAAACTTCGTCATTTTCTCAGCTCCGACATTACGGGTAACGAGACCAAATGGCGGCGAACGCTGGGAACCCTATAGCGATCAACCGATCACCTTTGTTCGTGATAATTGCCCAGGAATGGTGCGTATCAAACTCAATCGGAATTATCCAAATGGGGAGTGGGAAGTCCTTGGTCAAACCTTGAACGATTCCATCCATTACAACAGCTATCCGTTATCGACACCAAATGCTTGTGTGAAAGTCGCGCGATTTACCGATACAACGGTTTTCGACGTCTCCGACTCGCTATTTATCATTCTTGGTGTTAGTGCCGGTGAAGTCAACAATTCATTACCGAAGCAGTATCGCTTAACCGGGGTATATCCGAATCCGTTTAATGCGACGACCGATGTGCTATATGAAGTGCCGACTGCAAGCCACGTCCGGATTGATTTGTATGATGCAACGGGAAGAATAGTGAAGACTCTTTCCGATGGCTATCAAGCTGCCGGTCGGAATCGCATCACGTGGACAGCCGAGCATCAACCGAGTGGTATCTATTTCATTCGGATGACAACAACGAATCATACATTCATAACCAAAGCCGTTCTTTTACGATAATTTGTTTGGGTAGGGGAGGCACAGAAATGTCCTCCCGTTCCGTAGGGGCGTGCCGCGCACGCCCAACTTGGAGGTTAGGCAACTGCCTTACATTTCCATAGGACAGACACTCCTGTCTGTCCAATCTAATTCGGGTAGGGGAGGCACAGAAATGTCCTCCCGTTCCGTAGGGGCGTGCCGCGCACGCCCAACTTGGAGGTTAGGCAATCCTGCCTGACAAATTTGGGGCGTATTGCAATACGCCCCATTATCCATAGGACAGACACTCCTGTCTGTCCAATGTCATTGCGAGGAGCGTAGCGACGAAGCAATCCCAGAGCCGAGTAGAGGAGGTACTGAGAATACCCTCCCTCTAATGATGATGTTCTATGAAAGGAGTTAGTATGTGCAAGTTATTTTTTAAGATGTACCGTTCGATTCTCCCAAAATACAACGCAACAGTAACGATCATGTTGACTGTATTAGGTATCCTCGTCGTAACAATGCTAACACTTCAGCAAGTTGTGTCGACAAAGACAGTCATCAGCTACTCGGTGTATAACAACGAAGCAACACAGTATCAACTTACCTCTGCACCCGTTAAGGCGGGATCGCCAATTCTCCCGCCAGCTCCTGGTCCCCGGAAACAATTCAGCGATTTCTTTTACGTTTCCGATATTGAGCGCACCCGCTTCGGAGAGTTCATCTGGTTTTGGGCATGGGATACTTTGTCGGGTCCATTGTGGTCGAATGATAGTTTACCCGTACACACCGGGGCAGTTTTCTGTGACTCGGTTTGGGTGAGAAGAATAACGCCACCCGGCTCTGGTACCTTTCACCGGGGATATATTGAAACAAACACCCGCATGCGATGGTCGCGCTATGCCTACGAAATCAGAAATGCTGCGCGTTCGAGCAATGGACACTACTTTGAAAATCCGGGCAACACTCGAACAACTGCACTTATGTTTCATGGATTCGTTGCCGATGTATGGCAATGGGAATCGGGAACTCAATCCCCTTTCATAATTGAACCACCGACAAATGCAATCTCATGGAATTTGCAACCATCGGCGATTTTCGTTGAAGGCGATCTTTGGGTACAAGGAAGTGTAACGGGAAACCTTGCAATTGGCGCTTCCGGCATCATCCGACTGATGGATAACCTTGTCTATTCCGATGCTGCGACATGGCCTTACTTAGTTCCAGCAAATTCACCGAATTATCTCACAGTTGTCAGTGAAGCCACTACATCCGGCCAAGCAGATGAAGCGCCCCGTGGCATCATAATTAGCAACACTTGGGAAAATGGTCGGGAAGATGCTGGCAACCACTTTGTAATCGGTACCAGTCAACGACGCCGTGATATCGCTATACATGGCGTCTACATCGCTCTGAATGGAAGCATCAGCATCCAACAACAAAATGATAATCTTGGGTACGACCCTTACATCTATCGCTGTTCGAATCATGGTTATGACGAGCGTGGTTTCATCTATTTATGTGGATCGATTGCGTATAAGAAGCGGGACTATGTGCATCGTGGTAACACTGCAACTACCGGAATCCGTACCGGTTATCTGAAGAGTTATCGATACGACCAACGCTTTCGCACGAATGCACCACCCTTCCAACCAGCAATTTCTTTCCGGTAAGTAGCTCAGACAATCCTGTCTGAGCATATGATAGGTGTGTAAAGCATACGCCCCTTTCCTTTTGCGTGGCCGCGACATTCTTGTCGCGGTGGATGTGGGAGGCACAGAAAACGCCCTACCGCAAAATTGGAGGTTAGGTACTCCTGCCTGTCGTGTCATTGCGAGGAGCGTAGCAACGAAGTAATCTCAGAACTCGAGTAGGGGTGGTACAGAGCATGCCCTCCCGCCACTTCCGGGAGTCGTGAAAGAAACTACTCCCGCCATCAAACATTCTCTATATTGCACCATCGTGAATACACCCCCAACATCCGTTCTGACTGAAACCAACACAATCGAAGAGATTGCGAAAATCTGGGATTGGTTAGAGTTGCCCGATCGCATCCTCGTGATCGATACCGAGACAACCGGGATCGATTCCAAAACGAATCGAGTCCTCGAATTGGGCATGGCGTGGGTTACTATCGAAGGGGTAAAATCCGTTTACGATTCGTTCTTTGCTTATAACGGAACGATTCCACCGGAAATCACTCGTCTCACCGGCATTACAAAAAAAATGCTCACCGGGAAACCTCAGTATCATGATGCCATCGAAGAAATCTCGGAGATTTGGGGTGAAGCGATGGCGTTACTTGGTCACAATCTCTCGTTTGATGTTGGCTTTTTGACGATGGAAGCGCGTCGTGCCGGTAAACGTTGGCCATTACCACTTTACACCCTTGATACTCGTAATTTTGCCCGGTTGGTCTATCCGGAAGCGCCTCCCGGCGGTTTGAGCGGTTATACAAAATGGCTCGAAGTGTCCCACGAGCATCCCCATCGCGCTTTATCCGATGCGATAGCAACGGGAGAACTTTTTCGCAAATTGTTGCCTCGCTTGCAACTGTTAAGCCGAGAGGAGTGCGACCAGTTAGCTGCGCTCTCCCGAGCTTCCCGCTATGGTTTTCCCGCGATTATGTGGCAACGGTTACGCACACATTTACCTGAGCAAAAACTTCGTATTCTGCCCCCCTCACCTTGGCCGTCGGCGGTCCGAGTAACTACCGGTGAACAGAGTATCGCATTTCCTACCGCGGCGGAGGAGTTGGCGGAGGGCGGATTTGCCAGCCGTCAAATGAATGCGTTTGTGCAGCGGAATGCGCAGATCGAATATGCCCATCGCACCGGAGAAGCGTTACAAAATCAACGGTGGGAACTGCTGGAAGCCGGTACTGGCGTCGGAAAAACCTTTGGCTATTTAGTGCCGGTGATGGCGTGGCTCGCCGAAGATCATACCCGCCGCGCAGTCATTTCGACCTATAGTAAAACCCTGCAGCATCAGCTCTTCCACAAGGATATTCCGTTTTGGCAAGACCAGTTCCAAGGGGTTGAAGCGATTCTGTTAAAAGGACGTTCTAACTATCTCTGTCCACATCGTTTCACTGATTTCATCGGCCGGGTCGACAATGGCACGAATCCCAATGAAGCTTACTCCGCTGTTACTTTACCCTTGTGGTTGAATTGGACGGAAACCGGCGATAGCGCCGAGCTTGTGACTTTGCGCGAAAGTAGCGCATTGATGAAGAAGCTCGTATCTGATCCCTATCTCTGCGGCGCTCGCGGATGTCCCAACAATACCGACGATTGTTTTTTTGCGAAAGTGCGTCGGCGAGCGGCAACTGCGCAATTGGTCATAGTGAATCATGCGCTGCTCTGTAACTATCTGTTTCATCAACAACAACTCTTAGGTGAAGTGGGCGCACTCATCATCGATGAAGCTCACCGTTTAGAAGAAGTAGCTCGCGATGCCGCTACCGTCGAATTGACACGCGCAATTGTGGTAGGAATGGCAGAATTCTTCCTCGAGTCGATCGCGAAAGGCGGCGCTAATCAAAGCTATTCAACCTTCTCCGAGTTACAATTGGAATTGTCGCGCCTCGATACCGCATGGACGAATTTGGTGCAAGGGTTAATGCCGCGCTTCGTCGAGAATGCCGAGAGCGAGTATGGCAGACGCGTCCGCTATCTCGATGGCGATGGTCCGGCGGTGTGGATGAAACGGGAAGCAAGAGCAATTGACGTACAATTTGAAGCGATAATCCAAGCCATTTCTCGCGCCAAAGAGCAGACCAAAGACGATGAAGAAATGAAAATGCAAGTCGAGTCGTTTGCGATGCGATTTGAAGAAGTAAAGAGTTCGTGGCAGCGAATTCGCACTGCTCAGGAGAATTTTGCGACTTGGTGGGAAATGCCAGCGCAGTCCGATCCGATGGATGTTACATTTCACTCGGCGCCGGTTGACGTGGCTCCGCCCTTGTTTGAAGCGCTGTTTGAATCGGGTAGATTCGGTGTAATGACCAGTGCGACGTTGACAGTCGCCGATTCGTTTTCATATTTTCGACATGCAATCGGCGCGTTACGGGATGATGTTCCCGTCGACGAAGCAATCTTCACATCGCCATTCGATTTGAAACGGCAATTGAAAATCGCCGTACCGATGTTTGGTGACGATCCGTGGCACGGGAATTTTCTGAATGTGGTCGAGGTCGCCGGTTGGTTAGCGCCGACGTTGTTGGCAACCAACGTGAATACGTTAATCCTCGCTACCTCGAAAAAAACCGGGACAGCCTTTGCACAAGCGTTACAACCGCTGTTCGACCGCCACAATCGCGTGGTATGGCTGCAAGGGCGGGACGGCAACCCTGCTGAATTGGTGGAGTTGTTCCGAACGCATACCGGTGGCGTTTTGATTGGGTACGATTCATTTTGGGAAGGGGTCGATTTACCTGGCGCAACGTTAGAGTTAATCATCATTCCCCGTTTGCCGTTCCCGGTGCCCGACGAGCCGATTCAAGCGGCTAAAGCGGAATTGGTCACGAAAAACGGCGGTAACGATTTTTATGCCGTATCGCTGCCCCAAACAATCTTGAAAATGAAACAGGGAATTGGTCGCATGATTCGACAAGAAGAGGATCGTGGTATCGTGATGATTTTAGATCGCCGGATTATGACAGCCCGATATGGCACGCAGATCCGAAAATCCTTTCCCGTGGAAACTACTCCTTTGCGTACAAAACAAGAGTGGATCAATCTGTTGAGTTGGTTAAACCCGGTCGAGCTTTCATAATGTTGTCAGCGAATAAAGGGTACGACCGACACTCTTGTCTGTCGAGTGTATTATGAGCATCCTTGGACTTGATCTCGGCGGTACTCGCCTGAAAGCGATTTGGTGGAAAACCGATTCGCACACAATCATTGAGCAGACGGCGGTTGATCTGCCAAATACAACATTACCAGTATTCCTCGAGGCGGTGCAATCGCTCGCGTCGAAACGAACATTTTCCGCGATTGGTGTTGGGATTCCCGGCACGTTGGATAAACCGCGCGAGAATGTCGTCTTTGTTCCCAATCTATCAGGTTGGGGAATCGTTCCCTTAAAGAAATTGCTGCAGGAACAGTATCAAGTTCCGGTCGTATTGGAAAATGACGCCAATCTTGCCGCGCTGGCAGAGTATCAAATCGGCGCTGGAAAGGGAACTTGCGGCATTGTCCTCTTGACTCTCGGAACTGGTATCGGTGGTGGAGTTGTCATTGATGGCAATGTCTTAACTGGTGCCAAAGGCGGCGGCGCGGAATTGGGACACTATTGTATCGATCCCAACGGACCGCCCTGCAATTGCGGTTCCAATGGCTGTTTGGAAGTTTATACCGGGCGCGATGGGATTATTCGCCGAGGGGCTGAGAAACATCCCGGTCGAGCAAACTGGACACCCCTCGACTGGTCGAATGC
>JAOTSC010000025.1 GCA_030247525.1 bacterium
GGAAATCTCGTCGGCAGTCAGATGTGTATAAGAGACAGGGAGGGAAATGGAGAACGATCCGTCTCCGGTTTCGGATCGGACTCTACTACTTCGCTGGAAGACGATTCTTCCGGTGTCGATACGAGTGAATCCTGCGGGGCGGAAGTTTCTTCCGCTTTGGCTACCACCCCCTTATTACTTTCTACTTCTGACGGATTATTCTCCGTCTCCTTTTTGTATTCTTCGGACATTCATTGGCTCCTGTCGCTCTAATGCGCGCAGAAGTCCGGTTAGTGCGGCGGCGGGGTATCCGCGTCGTTGCATTCTTCCAAGCCAGCGCCGGCGGCGCGCCTCCGGTTCGACACCGGTCAGCTTGCGCCATTCCTTTTCGGCAGTGTGCTGTAAAGTTTCGGCTTGTTCGGGGGCAGTGTCGTCATTGCGACATGCATTGCCAGTTTCCGTGATTAGCTCGCGTGCTATCCCATGGGCGGCGAGTTCCTGCTGAATTCTAAGCCAGCCGTACCCGCGGCGAAATTTGCCGGCAGCGTATTCTGCGGCGAAGCGGTGGTCGTTGAGATAACCACTCTGCTTGGCCCGTTGAAGAATCGTCTGTACCGCGTTCTCCGCCATTCCCCATGCTCTTACTTTCACCGCTGCTTCGTGAACCGTAAGCCAGCGGCGAGCGAGCGCCTTGAGCAACTTATTGTACGCCGCATCTTCCGTGAGCGGCGTCGTTTGACGCTGATTACCGCGCAGCGACATGGGCGATGTCCGGCAATCCGAGATGCTGGCGAACTTCGCGTTCTACCTTCGCCAATAACTCGGGCCGTTCTTCGAGGGACAATCGGGCGCGATCTCGCCCTTGTCCCAATCGCTCATCGCCATAAGAAAACCATGTTCCTGAGCGCGCAATAATGTTCATTTCCGCTGCCAAATCTATCAATTCCCCAGTCCGCGATATTCCTACACCGTAGATAATATCGAATTCCGATTCCTTAAATGGCGGCGCTATCTTATTCTTTACTACTTTCACCCGGGTTCGATTGCCCGTGTGTTCATCGCCATCTTTAATGGCGCCGATCTTCCGAATATCCATCCGAACCGATGAGTAGAACTTGAGGGCCTGTCCACCGGTAGTGGTTTCGGGATTTCCGAACATGACGCCGATCTTCATCCGGATTTGATTGATGAAAATGAGGGCAGTGTTCGATTTGGAGACAACGGCGGTCAGTTTTCGTAAGGCTTGCGACATCAGCCGCGCCTGCAAACCGACATGAGCATCGCCCATTTCACCTTCTATCTCCGCTTTGGGGACGAGAGCAGCGACCGAGTCGACCACAATCACGTCCAACGCATTCGAGCGGACCAGCGTTTCAACAATATCGAGCGCCTGCTCACCGCTGTCCGGCTGCGAAACCAAGAGGTTATCGATATCAACACCAATTTTCTTGGCATAGGATGGATCGAGCGCATGTTCTGCGTCGATAAATGCTGCCGTACCGCCTTGCTTTTGCGCTTGAGCGATTACTGATAGCATTAATGTTGTTTTACCTGAACTCTCCGGCCCGTATATCTCGGTGATTCGACCACGCGGAACACCGCCGACGCCTAATGCTGCGTCCAGCGAGAGTACACCAGTTGGGATAACATCGATTTGGGCTGCCGCGGAATTGTCGCCGAGCCGCATCAATGTTCCTTTTCCAAACTGCTTTTCGATTTGTCCGATTGCTAAAGAAAGCGACTTCTGCTTTTCTTTGTCGGCAGCTATCGCTGCTGCTTCTTCAGCAGCGCGCGCTTTTTCTGTGTTTTTTTCCGCCATGATTGTTCTCATCCATTCGAGTTCAGCTAAAGAAGATAAGCGTTTTTACACGCAAATACTCATCTTATTCGCTTTGCGAATGAGATTTTTCTGAAACAACAATTTCACAAGGGTTTACAAAGAATTACGTGAACGCTTACTAACCGATTCGCCAATTGAGTATAGGGGTGTAGGTAGGCCCGTGTTCCCCTAAATCACTCTTGTACAGCACGAGCTCACGAATAGGAATCGATTGCGGGACGAACCGGATTCGCATCACTCGCTCCTGCCACATCTTCATGTCAGAAATCTCTTTGATCCGCATCAGGGTGATATGGGGTAAAAAAGTTTTGGCGTCACCGTGAATCGCTGCCACTGAGCAAGCGTTCCGGACGGTCGTTACAAATTCCAGAAGAGCGGGATCGGCAATACCGCCTAAAAAAAGCGCACGGGGATTGCGAAGGTTTGGAAAAGCCCCAATCTGTTCCATCAATAAATCTGGTAACACCGATTGGTTCAATAAAGCATTGGTTATCGTGCTCTTGATGATGGGAAGAGCAGATTCAGGATGGTCACCAAGAAAATAGACTGTAAGATGGAGATTAGTTGGTTTTGGAAAAGAACCACGTGCTCCGGGTAACTCCCGGAGTGCTGATAACAGATTTCCAATTACTTTTTGGGTTGCATCCGGCAACGGGATCGCTAAAAAAAGTCGCAATGTCCCCTCTTACTCTATTCACCAGTACCCATTTTTGGATTTTGTACACCGAACTTAGCGGACAAGTTTTTCAAACACGTCTCAATTGTTTCGGCTTGATTAAAAATGTAATGTCCTAAAAACCGAAACACTGGATTTTTCACTTCGCCATACTCGGTGATACGCACGATACACCCGCCATTTGCGTAAGGCGATACTTTGTATTCCCAATTACCTGCAAACGGAAGATTCGGATCAGTAATGGTACGAATCATGAAACGAGGAGAGTCTATCACAGTTGTTTCCAAGGGAATCGCCATCCCATCTTTATACTCTTCCAACCACACCGTTTTACCATCTTGACTACCTTGGGAAGTCACTGCTTTCAAATCAGTGCGCCAACTCGGTTGCGCAGCAAAGTTTGTTATCGTTTCCCAGATTACTTCCCGAGATTGATTGACCCGAATGTATCGCGTAATAATATGCTGTTTCTTGACTGTCATTCCAATGACTGCCATCAATCCAACGGTGAGAAAGGATAGCGCGAGGATTGCAAGGGAAAGCTTGAGAATAGTTTTCATACGCGGCAAGATACAAAATATTTTTTGAAATGATAGCGATGCTTGAACAGACAATGCAATTGGAAAACAAATCGCTGTGATTGCGAAACATAAAACGCCATGTACTAACCATATGATATCGTTTCGATAGTAGTATCAACTATACAAAAATGGGGCGAAAAAATTTCGCCCCATCGAATAATTTGTGCAAATGTTACGTTTATCGGAGATAGATCAACTTCTTAGTAATCGCTTGATTCGCGGTCTGCAGTCTAACAAAGAGAATGCCGCTGGCACTTGCATTCAACTGGTTCTGCGTTATCTCTTCGCGGTAAACACCGGCTAGTAATTGCGGATACACATTGTTGTACACTTCCCGACCGATTGCATCGAAAATGGTAAGCGATGCTGAGCCAGCTCGCGGAACCGAAAACCGAACGGTCGTCGATGAATTGAATGGATTCGGCGAAGCAGTTAGAGATAGCGTTGTCGGTAACTGCACTATCGGTTCCGGTGCGGCGGTTACACCTGCAACACCAATAAATGTTGTCGCATAGTAACGATCAGTAACCACCAATCGAAAACTGTCCAAAACAATAGCACCAATCAGCTGCCCTGTAGATTCGCTTAACAAACCATAATGGGTTTCCACACCACCCAAGTGATACCAAAGATCGTAAAATAATGCATCGCCATCGGGGTCGTGAGCATAGAATTCGTATGCGGAGTAGTCAGAGGTGAACAATCTCGCGCTATCAATCACCGGTGGTCGATTGCCGCCAAAGGTAAACGTATCGGCAGCAGCAACATTGATGATACCCCAACCGAGAATCGTGTCGGGTTGGGCATGTTGCGAGGCGGTTTCCATTAATGCACGTCGCATTGTCATAGCAGTCCAGTACGGGTGTTTCTCCCACAGCAAAAATGTCGCTCCGGCAACCAATGGCGTTGCGAGCGAAGTTCCACTCAACCGCCAATAGGTATTGTCTTCTTCAGGATTGGCACAATAGGTGCGAACTCCACGCGCCGCCACTTCCGGCTTCATGCGTCCATCATAAGAGGGTCCACGGCTGCTGAACCCGGCAACAACGCCATTACTATCTACAGCGGCAACCGATAATGTAGAATCGGCGTCGGCTGGGGCGATAATCCGTCCCCAACTGTTACCATTCTCGTTACCAGCTGCAGTAATCACCAACATGCCACGCGCTGCCGCCCGGTCGACCACTTGGGTACAGAGTGCGGTATCACCATTCATGTCTTCCCACTGGTACCAATCGATGTAACCCAGCGAGGTTGATACACCGCGTGCGCCTAATGAATCACACCATTCGATACCGGCGACATAGTTGTCTTCTTCAATCGGATTCTCACCGCGCACATTCTCGGTTTTTCCCAAAATGAGATTCATTTTGTAAGAGGGACCGATCAAACGACCACTGGTATAACCGGCAATGGTCGATGCACAGGAAGTGCCATGTTCCCACTGCGCGATAGTATCTGCTGGCTCATTCGCAGTCTCGCTATCGTGAAAAATGAAATCGCGTTGGGCATGAACCGTTAAGCTGTCGAAGGAATCGTGATACCAGCGAAATCCGGTATCAAGAATACCACCCAACACACCGCGACCGGTGTATCCTTGGTTATGCAATACGTGAGCGCGAATTTGCGTGATTTGCGAGCGGGAGTTGCCGTAATTCAATGTATCGACTTCGTCAGTATTGGGATTGACGCGAATCTTTTCAGGAGAAAACTTCGCAGTACTTCTACCGACTGCAACCGGTTGAATTTTCCGAACACCTTCGATTCCGGCAATCGCTTCGAGTTGTTTCCGTGTTGCGGTTACCGACACCGCATGCAAGTAACGCGAGACATTTCTTAGCGTTGCGCCGGTAGCTGTTATTTTCTGGATCCAAATAGGATCGACCGCAAGGTCGGCGGCATCGGGTCGCGACCCATTTAGAAGCCGGCGAAACTGCGTTTCCGATGGTAACGCCTGAAATGCGTTTTGCTCGGCAACGGAAGCGGGGAGCCGCTCCGGCAGGAAAACCCAAACCGGCAGCGGTTCACCGTTTTTTTCCAAGGCTGTAAGGAGAGTTGCCGGCAGTTCAACGGCAACGGTCAGCGCAGCCAGAGAAAAGAGTAACGATAATACGAGTATTATTCGATTCACGATGCATCCTCATCGATAACAGTAGCAAAAAACGCTACTTGATGAACACCAGTTTTTTGTTCGCATTCCACTTTGTTTCGCCTGTACGAGATAGTGCCGTTACCGATAAAAAGTAAGTTCCCGAGCTAATGCTCGCGCCGTTGATGGTTATGGTCGATTGTCCGGCATTGGTTTGAATTCGGTCACGCTGGATTTCTCGACCATTGACATCGAACAACACAAGTTGCAACGTTGCGGCTTCCGGTAATGTGACATTGACTTTCGTTTCCGGATTAAACGGGTTCGGATAGGGATTACCAAGGGAAAAACTATTCGGCAAACTGGCTGTATTCGTTTCGCCAGCGTTGTTGACGCCAACGTGTAAATCGACCGGTACTTCAGTGAAATCAGCCGCGTGATTTCCACTAAAGAGAACTGCCGCCCGATAATCGCCGGTATCGATCAAACTCGCGTTAAAGCGTACCGTCACCGTTGCCGAATCGTTTTGGGGAACATTCCCTAACAAAGGTGTTACTTGCATCCACGGCACCGACACCTGCTGTTCATAGACCACTACTTTTTGTTCAACACTGGAACCACTCCATACTTGAAGCATTACCCAGTAATAAGGCGACCAACGGTTGGAAATCGCTGAACCGGCTAATTCGTAATTTGTATTGCGTTCCATGACCCGCATCTGCATGGTGTTTCCCGTTACCGGATCCATTTTATAGTACCAACTGGAGTCACGTCCCTGAACCGGATACATCGAATTGGTTACGTATAGACGATAGCCATCGGGGTCTTCTGGATGAACCGACATTCCCCGGATCGAACCGCTATTAGGATAAGAACGTATTACATTTCCTAACGTATCAATTTTATAAATCGGTGAGTAGGAATCGCCAGTCCAGATGCAGCGTTCAACCGGATCGAACGTTAATCGGTTCGGACTGGTCGGCCCATTGAAACGGCGTACAAGCGTACCAGTGGTCGTGAAAACATCGATTGCCGCTTCCGCGGAACCATAAATGTTTACGCCATCGGTTGCCAAGGTCCGGTAACCGATGATGTTCGTAGCATTTGGTTGATTGAAACTGCCAAGATAAGTGCCAACTGAATCGAATCGGTAGATTTTATTTGGATTGGATGCAGAGTTAGAACCAGCGATGTAAAACACGCCATTCAAGAACACAACTCCGTTAATACGGTTGTCACCAGTTGCCTGCTGTACGTTTATGACGAGTAACGAATCCCAAATCTCATCGGTCTCATCGCGATCAAGTCCTAACCGATATCGGGCACGCCAGAACAGCGTATCGGTGCCGGGATTCGAAATCGTAATCGTTTCGTTGATTGAATCGCTGGGGGCTAACTCGATTTGCAGAGACGTTGGTTCAATTGTGAAAATCGGTGCGCGTAACAAGAAATATTCTTGAACGACATCCCCTTCATCAACGTAAACGTGTTGCGCTATTGAGTCGGTATGAAATGGTTCTGAGGCGACGAGCGTGTACGGACCACCGGTCACAACAGTAATAGCATAGGCTCCTGTCGCATCGGTAGTTGTCGTACGATGGAGGGAATCACTGTTAAATACTTGTACTGTGGCACCAGCAATCGGCGTACGGCTATTGTAGTCGGCTACGGTACCGATAATCGTTCCGGTAGCAAATGCCATGGAAATCGGGAGGAAAAGTAAGAACCATCGAAGCGCGCAGCGCATAGTTTCTCCTAACGTTAGTTTGAACACTCGTAAAGTAATCAATCTTGTCTTTCATTTCATGGCAATATCGTCATTGGGGTTACATCCTGCTTCCCCGCCGCGTCGACTGACCAAAAATAGACTCCCGGAGTTAACACTGGTAATCGGGGTTGAAGTACTCTGTTTCCCGATGTTACTCGGTTCATCGGTTCCGAGTATAATTCGCGACCAACAACATCGAATAATTTCACACGAGCATCGGCAATTCCGGGCAGTGTGAACTGGATTCGCAATACGACGTTACTGTTAGCAGGATTCGGATAGGTACTGACATGGATCGATTTCGGAACCAACCGAATCCGCTCATCGGGTTCCACTTCCAACTCATAGAGATACTCGTCTTGCCACGGAATTACGATATCGGCATTGCCAAGGCTGTTTAACTGAATATGCAACTCACGTGCTGACATCGTTACATACTGATCCGAAACAGCACCGGGCTCCCGATTTACAACTCTGAGGGGTATCTCTTGAAAGACGCTTCCGGTTTGAATTTGGCGAATTATAACTTCCGCAGAACTTCCTTTTTGTATCGTTTGGAGCCGCAGTTTAGGATGTCCTGCAGTGTATAACCATTCCGTCAAAAAACGCTCGGAAGCAACATCGGTGTGATTCGCTGTCATTACATCGATAAACCGGGTTGTGGTGGCGGGTACAAATATGCTTGGCGCTACAAAATGCTGTGAAAAATAAGTTCGCAACCGTTGAAAGAAGAGCGGGTTGCCCAATCGCTTCCGCAACATTTGCAATACCCATCCACCCTTATGATACACTGCAATAGAAAAAAGGTTATCGGCTGGCGGTTCGGTTAATGGAAACATCGATTGCTTTGCTTCCTGGAAATAGCTTAGTGCTTCTTCCCGGCGGTGGGCCGCCGCCAGTGCGCTGTCACCGCGACCAAACTCAAGCCAAATGCCTTCACCAAAAACCGCAAAGCCCTCATTCAGCCAGATTTCATCGAAATTGGCTAACGTAACGGCATTGCCAAACCATTGGTGGGCAAGCTCATGTGCGACCACATTCTCGTACCGGTCATCGCCGGTTAATAGACCGGAACCCATGGTAGACATTGCGAGATGTTCCATCGCGCCCTGCCCGCCCATAATCGGCGCTTCGACCATACCGTACCCCTCACGGGGAAACGGATAATCGCCGAAATACTCGCTAAATGTGCGCAGCATTGCTCCGGTATTCCGCCAATCGAACCGGGCAAGCGACTCAACGGCGGGGCGAGCATAGTAGGTCAGGGGAACACTAGTTCCCGGTTCGGTAACCACCGACTCATGCCAAGTGTTGAATGGTGCAGCGGCAAAATGCGTTAAATAGGAAGGTAGCGTAATCGATGGTCCGGTAAATGAGTCTGGTAAAACGGGAGTGCCTTGGTTGGTTATGATAGTCCAGCCGTTAGCACTACTCGCTTTGATTTGCCATTGGTAACGGTCAAACGGCTCATCATTCACAGGCAGCCAAAGTCGGGCGCCGTAAGGTTCGTTAAAAGTGTATGCGATTTCGTCCAGATGATGGTACCCTACTCGCCAGTTCTCAGTAACATTTGGAACGGTATAGTCAATTGTGAGTGTCACTTCCGTACCAATCGGAGGTGGTACGGTAAAACGAACCGTTAGATAACCATCATTAACACCAGTCGATCCGATTGATTGGGAAGATTGGATCGCCTGCAATGTCCATCCTTCGGCATGTAATCGCAAAGGATTTGTATCGAGTATTCGCGCGTGTACCATGGTTCGGATATTGAGGGAAGCAGGTTGTGCGGGGATGATAAACTGCGTTGAAAGTGAGAGTACATCGACATTCAACGAATCGGGCGCCCACTGTCCAGAAACCGCTTCGACGGCGGGTTTTAACGGTGGTAGCTCGGGAATCGCGATGTAAGGTGGTACCATGAGACGCTTCGCAACCTGTTATATCTATTCAACTTGTCTACCGTTTGGATTCGAGGAAAGTAGAAACGCAGACCTTTCAGTCTGCGCTATACTTCATTGTTCTTTACTACGAAAAGCTACTTCCAATCCGACATTGATTTGTCGGTCACCTGCTGCAAGTCATCTAATTTTTTCTGCATTTCGTCGCGAATGTCGAATAAGAAATCTTTTCTGCCGACATCATCCATCGTTCGCAAATTCATCTTCTGAGCAGCATCCTGCAATACAGCAATCACAGCGCGAATCCGCTCGGATTGGTTTTTCGCTTGGGTAAGAAACCGCTTCACTGCTTCCGGGTCTTCCGGATTAATAATTTGGATGTTACCTAATAGTACTGCCAATGCATTATTAATGTAATGCGAGAGCGTTATCAGCAATTGCGATACGGCTTTGCTGCGCGCTTCCAAGGCAGCAGTCTCAACTCTGCGCTCCTCTTCCAATTTCGCCCGCAAGCGTGCTTCCACCCGCGCTAACAGCTCCAAGCGGTCGAACGGTTTGGTAATGTAATCCATTGCTCCTAATTCAAAGCCACGCTGTTTGTCTTTGATATCGCCTTTTGCGGTAAGTAACAACACCGGAATTCCCGATGTAGTCGGATCGGAGTTCAGGTTTTCGAGAACGGTAAAGCCATCGATTCCACCCATCATGATATCAAGTAGAATGAGATTCGGTTTCTGTTCTTTCACCTTTTGCAGACAATCTTCCCCACTCTCCGCTTCGATGATTGTAAACGCATTCGCCAAACTTCGCCGACATATTTCCCGGTTCACCGGGCTATCGTCGACGACTAAAATTTTCGGGTTCATATACTTCCTCCCGGCGGATTCATCCAGTAGCGCGGTAACTCAATTGTCACGGTTGTCCCTTTACCCAGCCCAGCGCTGGTCAAGTTTATTTTGCCGCCATGCCGAAACACAACTTGACGACATAGATACAATCCCAGTCCTGATCCGTCACGATGGTCATTCATCGATGATTGAGTCTTGGAAAATGGCGCAAACAGTTTCTCCAAATCTTCCATTGCCAAACCGACGCCGGAATCTTTTATTTCCAAAAGAACCGAGGCAGGCTGTGCCATCAGCGTAGCGGTGATTGTTCCGCCTTGCGAACAGGCTGTTAGCGCATTCTCTAAAACATTATCCAGCAAAACCCGCAACGAAGACTCAACGCCGCGAATCCACAATTCTTCGGTTCCCGGATTCCAATCGAATTGGATGTTATTCTCTTGTGAGATACCCTTAAACAAATATGCCTTACCAGCTACCAACAGACTAAAAGAAACCGGTGCGAACTCTGAGTTGTTGTGATTTAGTTTCGCTAATATTTCGATCTGTTCGATCAATCGGGATAGTTTTCCGATATGGCGCTCTAAGTTCGTTACTTGAGATAGTACGGCAATTTGACCGGTCCCGGATAAGTCTTCTCGAATGAAGGAGGCATAATTCCCGACGGCATGGAGTGGAGTCCGCATTTCGTGCGACAACAGCTCGAGGAAGTTCGTTTGGAGGAGATTGCTTTGTTCTTTTTCCGACCGTTGCGTTTCCGCATCCTTTTCCGCCAGTTGCAATTGCCGCCGCAGCTCCCACTGTTCACGGTCGTTGTTTTCGCAAAGCAACTCGCACCGTTTGCGCGACTTGAACGCAACGACACATAACGCCAATAGCGCAAGTATCCCGATAATCAATACAATGCTTGTGAATGTTGACATAACACCGAAAAGTAGGATGTTGGAACCTCCAGTGCAAAAGGTTGCAACCCATTTGAAAATCTTACGACCTTATGTTATGCCAAAGAAACCGGAATCGAACTTAATTCCTCCCCGTGAATGGCCACAGGTTATCCGCTGGGCGTCGGTTGCTACGACATTAATTGCACTGGTTTGGGTGTTTCGGATCGATCTCGATACGATGCCCGGAGCAATGCTTGGACCTACGCACCCCCTACGTTCCGAAACCGATGGGATGACTCCCAAAGCCGGAGCGCCGGGTTTAGAGACTTGGATTTTTCCAATAAAGCAATGGGAAAAACAGGATAGCCTTGCCTATACGTTAGATGGAATTCTGGAAAGCCAAGAGAGGGTATCGCTTCGCGCTCCTACCGCCTCGCCGACGCAACGCTTCCAGTTATCGTTGGGACAAGGAGAATTCAGTCCACCTTACCGTATGCTTTACAGTGACGATCCACCCCAAGTCAGACTAACGACTTACGGAGAATGGCTCGATTCACTCTCGGAACAGATTGACAACTCTCAATATGAACGGCTGAGAAGTTTTGAACGGTTTTCTGAGAGTTTCCTGCAAGCATTAAACGATGAATCGGGAAAATACATCCCCCGTTACAGCCGTTTGTTCACTCCGGCAGCGTGGTATCAGTCCGAGTTGACAGCTTGGATCCGGTTAGCCCCTCGAACGAGCGGGTCTAACGCGCTTCAGGATTTTTCACCACCGTATGGCAGCGTTATCGGAACCCAGCCGAAGGCGTTGCAATTGAAGCGAATTCTGCGATTTTCGCCAATATTTTTTTTAATTGCACTTGCGTTGATTCTTCTGTACGAAAGAAAACGCGACACGTACGGGATCCTGGTGTATGTCGCCGGAGTTGTTGGAACCGGTGTCTGGTCGCTCGCAATTTGGGAGTGGTTGCTCACACCATTTGATCCTATTCTATGGCTCTGTGCCCCAGTTCCGTTTCTCGTCGGGCTATCGATGGCGATTCGAATTCGTTCCGAAACGACTCGGGAAGGTATCGACCAGTTATACAGTAGATTCTTTGGAAACCGATTTCTTCCGAGTTTGTTAGCGCTAGCGCTTTTGGGAGCAGGCGGTTATGTAATCGGTGGCGTGATCGGACGAGTCGTCCTGGCGGTAGTAGGTACAACAATCGCAGTTTTCGTATCAGCGCAATGGTGCATTGCGGAGGATGCGTTAGCAACCCCACGACAAACTGTATTGGTGAAATTCCACTATCGTTCGGCGATACTCTTACTTGGTGCGTTGGGAATTGTAGCGATGGTTATCATGCCGCCACCTCGATGCTACGATTTATTCAAACCAGTGTTCCCTGCAGCAGTCGATTCACTCCAATTCATACCTCAGGAACCGTATTGGATCGGCCCCGTGCGCGAAAGTCAAGAAGCTGAACTAATAGCCATCTTGCAAACGGAACCGGGTGTCGTCGATTTTTACACCCCAGCGATTTGGAAACTACCTCAACGAACACCTGGCGAACGGGAGTGGCTACGAAACGCCGCATCGCTCGGCACATTCAAAAACACCTTTTCGCAAACGACTGAAGATGGTTCAGTGTTGCGTGACCGCATCCTTTCGTCATGGTTAACCGTCACCGATAAAATGGAGCGCTATATCGCGAGCCGTGAAGATACATTACTGGCGAACCGTTGGCGATACGACCAATCGTCACAAGGTGTCGTATATAAAGTAACCGAACGGCTGCACGGAATTGCGGGAAACTGGTTTACCCGGGAGTATGACGAATTGAATGATGCCGGTGTGGCGCTTCGACAAGTTGCCTTGGAGGCTAATTCCCGCAATCCATTGTTGTATGGGGGGAACTGGTATGATGCGTTCCACCGTAGAGATGCCAGTTCCATCGCCGTAGTATATGTATCGAGTGAAAGAACGATCGATCAATTACGTGAGCGCTTGCCAGCAAGTATGACGATTGTTGGACCGTTGATTTACCAATCAGCGGAGTTGGAGGAGGTGTTCTGGCTTGGGTTGCTTCTTTGTGGTGTAACAATTACGGTAATGGTCTTCCATCGCGTCCACTGGATTGATTTCGCTACATCGCTGAGTGGTGTCCTGTTTGCTGGAGGAATATTGTCGGTTGCTGGAGCATCGCTTGCTACCATCGGTCTCGCAACAAGCATCGGTTGGCTCCTTTCAACGCTCCTCCGACATCGGAGTTCGATACTAATTTTCGGAATCGCTTACCTCGTGATTCCATTATATCTTGCATGGGGAATTGCCATCGTTTTAATCATCAGCGCCATTGTTAGCTGGATCGGAAAAACCGAGCGGTAAATGTTGAATAAAAATTGTGGAACAGGTTTTTATCTCGACATCGGTACCCAGACCACATTGTGGTTGGTCGCCGATTTGTTTAATCATATCGTGTATCCCTTGGAACGGGGTTACTGGACAAATTCGTTTGGATTGTCGGCGCTGGAATCCGGTGAAATCCCCGAAGAAATCATAAGAGAAGAAATTGCCCGGATTCAAACTAAACTGCAGGAACAGAAATCACAATACAACATCGAGTTTACCCTTGCCGCGGGTACAGCAGCACTTCGTAATGCACCGAATGGTAAAGAATTTCTTGTCCGTTTGCACAACTCAACCAACTTAAGTACTAGACTGTTTTCTCCCCAACAGGAAGCTCGGGCCGCCTGGCTCGGTGCGCATAGCCGGGAACAGAGGAGTACTGTTAAAATCCTGCTTGACTTGGGCGGCGGCTCCACCGAAATAATCTGGCAAAACGATGCGAAAGAAATTGTTACCAGATCGTTGCCGATTGGAGCGTCGATCCTTACGAAACGATGCGTAACAACCGACCCACCCGGTGAGTTGGCTTTTCGTCGAATAACCGAGTATGCCTCGCCGATTTTCAAACGGTTGCGGGTGCAACTTCCCGAAACCCGGACAATCATGGTAACGGGAGGAACCGCCACCGCGTTAGGTTCGATCCAGTTATCGCTCGATCGTTACGATCCCGAACAAATAATTGCAAAATTTCTTACTGTGCATCAGCTAAAGAAACAGATGGAATTGTTGCTGTCAACAAACGAGTTGCAACGGTTTGCGATTCCCGGGATGCCACCGGATCGAACGAAAGTGCTACCGGCGGGATCAGCGCTGCTGTTTCTTCTGATGGAAGTATTTGGATGGAATCGGTTTTTTCCCCAAGATCGCGGAGTATTGTTTGGACTGCCGTATTATGTCAAAGACACGCATGAGTAGATCGATCACTATCGGATGTTTATTCTTGCTCGGTTTGCTGTATCCGAGTGATCGCAGCGACGGCAAGAGTAATCGCTGGAGCCGTGAACCGGAAGGTTTGGCGGCGGCTATCCGCGAGAACAATTCACAACCGGTGCTGCGGGAATTTCTCGATTCTGACGTAACCTTGCGACTGAAACTCGCTCAACTCGACTACATCAACGTTCAACGAAAAAAACATGGCGTTAAACCGCTGCAATACGATGTTGTCGCCGGTCGTGTAATGCAAAGCCATATCGCCGAAATGACGCAAGCCCGCTCCTTTGCCCATCAAAATCGAAATGGCGAGTATGCGTTTCACCGGTTCGCGAAAAGTGGACGCACCGATCATGTACAAGAGAATTTGTTTGCAGTGTTTACCACCGGGGTGTATCAACGCAGTAACGAGGAATTTGCCAGTAAAATGCGCGAAGGAGTCGACGCATTTTTAGCGGAGATACCACCCAATGATGGTCATCGCAAAGCGCTACTCGATCCGAACGCTACTCATGTTGGAATCGGATTTGCCCAAGCAAATGACGATCAGAGTTTTCGTTATGGTGAGTTGTTTGTCCACAAATACGTCGAGTTGGCTCGTCCTCCGGTTTGCTTAACGAGTCGCGACACCCTTGAGATTATTGGACGAATGATTGATTTAGAGTATGGACCCTATGCATTCTTTGGGTATTGGACTCCTCCATTGAAAACACCATCCCGTGCAGACACCTTCACCGACAAACCATACTTCGATGGTTCTTCCGATGCAGTCATCCAACGTTGGCCGTGGGATTTTCAGAATTATAAACCACTCGGAGAAACCTTTTCTCTTCGGATTCCATTACATGGGATACAACCGGGTCTAATCTACGGGGTGCTTCATGTCAAAAATCAAATATCGACGATTCCATATCGTATCGGTGGAAAGGCAACATCAGAAGGAACAGTTAGCGCAGGAGCTATCGTGATTGAGATAATCGAATAGTCCTTGCACTGTCTTCGGAAATCAACTTACAAATTATGTATATTGCCCATTGCATTCTTTATTCAATTACAGAGTAACATGAGTCGAAGCTCTAAAGAAGAAAACACTGTTCAACAACTGCATCTTCAGTTAGTCGCCAGCAATAGCGACCAGTGGCGTGTTCGCGCTCGGTTGAAAGAAACCGATCTTCAATCGATGGAGCTAACAGTCAATCATCTTCGTTCAATAAAATCCTATCTTTCCGAGAAGTTTACTGTTCCGGTGGAAGCGCTTGTGTTTGCTGAAGTCACGAAGAAGGAAGAAGATGGCGCTTGGCTCTATACAACTTTTTTAATTCGGCGGACGGATATTGGAGCGGGCGATCCAAAAGTCAGGTTGTTACCGGGCATCGACCGAGCCGGCCGCGAGTATCCCGATATAAAAGCCGTACTCGACGTCCTTCCGTTGGATGCAGAAGGCGAACCAACCACCCTCCAGAGCATCAAGGCGGCAGTGAGGGCGGCTCGAATTGATCCAAGGCTTGTTCCGGCAAACAGTTGTGAAGAAGCATATCAGATACTTATCGATCAGAGTAGTCCGGTAATCAATTATATTCTTGCCGAAGGAAAGATCCCCGAGTGTGGAAACGACGCGATCGTTGAAACTCTATTTGAATCAAAACCGCAACCTGCACTCCTACAATCTCATCTGACTTTACAGCGGGTCATTGAAGGCGATATACTCTGCCGCAGATACCCTGCACAACCGGGCAAGGCTTCCGGTTACAATATCCGGGGCGAGGAGTTGAAGCCAGTTGCAGGGTGGGAAATCGATCTCCTTGCCGGCGACGGCGTCGAAATCCGAGGTAATGGTACACTTGCTATCGCAAAACGTGATGGATCAGTTGAGTACCGGTGGTCATTTCGTAATGTCGTCAGCCTCGATGGCGAAAAAGAGCTACCCGTCAGCATCACTGTTAGTGTTGTTCCAGTCCGGGTCGTCGACGCAAAGGATGTTTTGACACTTGCTACCGACGATGCAATTGAAATAGTCGGAACAATCAGAAGCGGCAGTGAAATAATCTCGTCAAATTCGATAACAATCAATGGAAATGTCGAAGATAATGTACGGATTAGCTCACAATCCAACATCGTTGTCAAGGGGGATGTAAAAAGCGCAGAATTAATGACCGATCGGCAAATTGTCATTAAGGGAGATGTCGGCGAATGTGTTATCTCGGCTAGGGAAAACGTCACGATTCAAGGGACAATACGTAATTGTAAAATTCATGCCGATACGATTGTCGCCGACACCTATTGTGGCAGTGCATTGATTGCTAACCAGTCAGTCCGATTGAAGCGAATCGAAACCGACGAATCCGGTATGATTAGCACAATTTCCCTTGGAATTCAAGGATTCAACGCCTTACGAGTGAAAGATAATGAAACCTTCATTGCTCAAACCGAGGAGAAGATCCGGGGATACGAAGCGACATTCGGTGAAGATATTTTAGAGGGTTTAACATCTGGATCGGTGCAATCCTCCTTTGTAAAATACCTCTCGAAGTTGCGCCGACAACCCGACTACACCCCGTTATCGCAACAAGAACTGCTTCGATTGCGCTCGCTGCTGGAATCGATTCCCGCCACTCGAATGATGCTGCTTGCGCGGAAACAAGAGAAGATCAGTTTAGAACGGCAGATGGAAGAGCAGAAAGACCGTGGGGCTGCGTCGCTTATCATTGAAGAACATGTAAACGGCGATGCATTCATTCAGATCGACAACGCGGAAGGGGTGTTAAGTAGTCCAATTAAAGGACGTACCGAAATCCGAGCGAACGAGGATGGCACGTTGGAAATCACATAGCGGCAGTTTCCATAATCAAACTCTTTGTTAGTTTTTTCAATGTGCCTTCGTTCGCTGCAGACGATGCGACTTGTGAGACGTTCGATTTCTTAGTATCATTGCAATGCAAAATAGGTCCCGTAGCTCAATTGGATAGAGCATCAGACTTCGGATCTGAGGGTTGGGGGTTCAAATCCCTCCGGGATCGCACCTTCCGGGTTTCCCACCCATCACTGCTAACAAAAATGCTAACAGCAAAGGGCTGTAAGCATGACTGGAAGCAGGTTTTCGCTGAGTCGACGTAGCAACGGTGTTTGGTATGTTATTGTTTCTGAAGAAGGTAAACCACGCCGTTGGAAATCTACCGGATGTACCAATAAGGCACAAGCATTAGCTGCCCATACGGACATCCAAACCAATCCCAATTCCACAACATTCACCACAAGAAACCGCAAAGACCGGTTAAGTAACTTTACTTAAGAGTTCTGGAGTATGCCAAGTGCAATTGTGCACCAGGTACGGTATTGCTTTGCAACGCTTTCAAAGGATTATCGATGGCGCAATACAATCGTACCTAACGACGTGTTCTGGTGCGCTATGACTGCTATTCCCGTTAATGTCGAATCGTAATACGCTTCACTACCGGAATTGATCATTACTGAGTAGTTACCAGCCGGGAGCGCCATCAATTTAAATGCACCGCTGATGGTAGTTACATAAGTTGAAACGGTATCTGATCCTATTGTCGTCGATACCAAAGTAGTCGATAAGTATGGAACAACAATCCCTCCTATCGTTCCGGAAACAAGATTCGCAGCAACCCGAATCACCGGTCTCATTTGATACTGGTGATTTCCGGTCAGATGTATCGAGCGCGATACGTCAAAATCGAGTGTCAACTCATATAGCGCGTCGGATGCGATATCAAACTGATGGTTGAGCTTTAATCCGGTTTGGGTGCCACTTGGAATGTTCAAGGGATAGTATTGTCCATCGACAACAATGTTACTACCTGTCCCAACCTTTAGCCGAACTTGTGAATACCTTCCAATATCGAGGCGGTGAGTTCCGAGCAGCTCGTAGGTACCATTCGTCAGACTTAGCAGATTAACCGTACGCACCGAGTCGTTGATTACTATCCAACCCGATACCGAATCGCTCGATTCGAAGTGTACCGCCACCTCGGTTACGACAATGTTGACGGCGTCATACTCAGAAGGCGAGTCCACCAAGTACATTTTAATCTCGCCTTGCGACGGATTGCTGTTGTTAGAATTTGATTCATCCGTACAACCAATGAACCCCACCGTTGATAACAAAACAATCGCAAACAAAGCTATTAGACTGTTAACGGTTTCATGATTTTTCATTTCTTTCTTTCAGATGGAAAAAACGTAATCGCACGAAACTCATGTTACGTGCAATACGTTCCCATTTGTCTCACTAATGGAGACGATAAATGAAGTTAAAGAGCAGAGCCGTTTGATCGGGATCGGCAAAATCTAACTGCACTTGCATCTGCCCGGTCCAATTCGCACTAAGTTTGTGCTCGATTCCACCATCGAGATAGATGCCAAACTTACTATCACTTGAGTTACTGTAAAAAGGCGCTTCGTTGTAATCCCAGGTGTAGAAATGCATTCCTAAACCACCACCCAAGTATGGAACCCAATCGCCTTGGGTGAAATGGTAGTTTAATCCCGAACGCAAAGCGAGATCACTTAACTTCCAACTATACGTATCGTAACGATTTCCGTTATGATACTTGTAATCTTGACCAGTCGACCAATAACTGATGGAACCGTCCCAGCGTAGTTGCTTAGCGAACTCACCGAAATCGAATACCATTCCTAACTCAACCGATCCGTCGAAAGTACCTTCCGGGTCGACATATCCAATACGTGGACCAAACCCTTTTAGTCCAACATCGCTGCTGGCAGCAGCTCTGGTGTACATTGCAACAAGAATAAGACACACTCCGATTGCAATCTTAATCATGATAGAACGAGAAAACATTGTAGTTCCTTTCGCTTTGTTATTACTTCCTGCTTTGATTTTCGACTTCACTCGCGCTTCGCCAACCAATCAAGCATTGTTTGAATACTCCAGTTGCTTACGCAATGCTGGTATCTGCCTCGCAAAAATCAGTAGTAAGGATTGCAATACCACATTGACGCGGTGAGTAACAGCCAACAAAAGCAACTCGACTGATTGTATCGGATAGCTTAGTCATGATCTATTTCGTCGTCAGCCGTGTTCATTCCATTCCCGTTTCTCTCACCGGTAATTGTCATTACTGCGAAGCACTGCGGATCGGCTTGTGGGTTAGCGACGAAACGCCCAATACTTATAGCTCACCACTGATTTGCTGATAGTTGTTGTGCGATTTTTCTTCCCGCACCGCATGCTGGTGCCTACCACAACATTTTTCATGTTGGAGGCTGCCGTGACAGCACTCATCCCGATTTTCCTGCAGTTCGTTCTCGGGCGTTAAGAGATATATCTGCCGGCACAAATCACTGCAGAAATATGCTGTTTTGCCACCGTGTTCCGTGGAGTAAGCAGTTTCGATATCTAACATCATTCCACAGATCGGATCAGTTACTACGTTTGTTGACTTTTTCATCGAGTTACTCCTTGTTTAGATGCGTTGCATTTGATTGAGCTTAACAAACGCTGTTGCGGGTGGACTACCGGGTTAACTTGTAAATCACGATGACAAGAACGATAACAAGCAGAATGCCGATTATCGATCCTATCGCCATGTCGGTGTTCACCAATCCATAGGCTTGGTTCAACATTTCGATTCCTTTCGTTTTGCTGCGTTGGCTTAACAATCGGTCATACAGGTCGATTGATACCATGATTTTTTGCTTACTACTACGTCTACCTGCGAACCGGTTACTTTACATCGTTACCGATTACTTCTCGGAGATTTTACTTATCGCGCGAATTAAGAGAACTTCTTCCGCATCCAACCAGTTATTCACATCGCGCCCGTCGGGGCAACCTTCGTTGTGATAAATGAGAAATGCCTCCTTGGCAACCTCTTCATGCGATAGTTTTGAACTCACGGTTTCTTCTTTTTCGTGATGGCGATAGTGATTCATGACTACCTTCCTTACATCATGGTGATTCGAATTTGCAACTCTTACGATCCATTCGTTCAAGCTGTGACGACAGTTTTCTGCTCCAACTCTAACGGCTTCGAAAGAATTACTTTGAGTGCCTTCTCACGTGCGGCATTCCCAAATGTTTCGTATGCTTTCATGATATCGTTGAGCACGAATCGATGTGAGATTAGTTGTTGTGGTTGCAGTTTCCCCGATTGCACTGCTTTCATCAGAACACGAATTGACACAGTGTCGACCAATCGAGTAGTTATGGTAATGTTACTTGACCACAGTTTTTCGAGATGCAGTTCTACACTCTTGCTGTGTACGCCAATGTTTGCGATGTGTCCGCCATCGGCAACGATTCCCTGGCAGATCTCGAACGTCGCTGCTACACCGACTGCTTCGATCGCGACATCAACTCCTTTACCATTAGTATGGGACATGATCTTCGCAACCGCATTTCCTTTGTCGTTTTGAACCAGCATCGTTGCACCGAGGACTTTAGCAGTGTTTAGACGATTCTGATCCGGATCGACCATGATGATTTGCGCGGGAGAATAGAATTGTGCTGTAAGCAACGCGGCAAGACCAATGGGTCCGGAACCGATGATTGCCACTATGTCACCTGGTGTCACATGACCATTGAGAACACCGCACTCGAAACCGGTTGGCAGTATGTCGCTCAGCATGACCAACGCTTCCTCATTAACTCCTTCGGGAATGTGATACATACTTGTGTCGGCATAAGGCACCCGCACATATTCCGCCTGAGTTCCGTCGATGAGATGCCCGAGAATCCAACCACCGACCTCACAATGTGAGAACATTCCCTTACGACATGGATCGCATTTTCCACAGGAAGTAATGCACGAGATCAACACCTTGTCGCCAACTTTGAAACTGGTAACACTCGCTCCGATTTGAGTAACGACTCCGGTACCCTCATGACCGAGGGTCAAACCTCCATGGATTTCGGGAACATTGCCTTTCAGGATATGCAAGTCCGTTCCACAGATTGTGGTGTGCGTGATTGCAACAATTGCGTCGGTTGCATTACGCACAACCGGATTCGTTTTTTCTTCCCAGGCATATTCACCCGGTCCGTGATAAACAAGCGCTTTCATAACCAATGCCTACTTCTTGTTTTCGACAGTGAAATCCTTCAGCGCCGCACCGAGTTCGTCCATGTCGTGGTTGTACTCGCTGCGAAATTTTTCCCATGCGGACTTCCCATCGTCCTTGTATTCGTCAAGCTTTGCTTTCAGTCGGTCGTTTTTCAGCTCGAGCGAATCGATCATTTTGTTGTATTGCGCACGCTGCTTACCGTTAGCGGTCGTCATTTTCGCCTTGTAGGCAACGGCGTTTTGATGGTTCGTTTCGATTCTTGCCGCTGACTCGGTTTTGAACTTCAGCCACTCTGCTTGGGCGGCAGCCTCGGCAACGACATCTTTTTCCGTTTGCTTGGCTTCGGTGACATTTGCTTTGGCATCGGCAACTTTTTGATCCGAGGAACGCGAGCAGCCGAATAGCAGGCTTAGCGACAACATTCCAGCAACCAAATACAGTGTTACTTTCTGGGTACTCATGGTTTCTCCTTGTCGATTGCTATCGGCAACCGGTTTACATGTTTCTTGCTTCGATTCGATCCTCGCGATTCCCTCGGATAAGCCGGGAACCTTGTGCAAACTCATGAAAGCAGGGTCAGCGCTCACTTCGATATTTGCACAATGGTTCCTCAGCTATTTGAAATTGTCTCGCGAATTTCCTCTTCGGTTTTACCGAGTTTCTTTTGCAGTCTCCCCAACAGCTCCTCTTCCTTCCCCTCTTCAAAGAGGAGATCGTCATCGGTCAGGCTTGCGAATTTTTGTTTCAGCTTGCCTGCGACTTCATTCCAGTTACCCTTAATACTTAACTTGTTCATGGTGCTTCACTCCCTTTGCAACGGTGGCGGACATACGCCGGTTATACATTCTTCTTGGTGGTGGCACGCCATTTGAAAACAAAACTGACGACGTACCAAATGGCTCTTGCGAAAGCGATGAATATGACAAAGAAGCCATAACGACTTTTTGTTTCCGGTTCATTCGCCATAATACCCTCTTTCCTTTTCCTTGTCGGTGGTTAACCAACTTCCAGTCTCGATTTGTTTGGAAGCAGCGTTTCCGTCTATCATCTGACACTGTCATTTGACCCATTCGATATCATTTCGCACAACATAATCATTTGACTCACTCACACCTTTTCACACGACACTGTCAGACGACCCATTCGATATATTTTCGTTAGACACTGTCACATGACAAGATAACTCAAATTCTTCCCAATGCAAACACTTTTCCCTTGAATCTCTAACTAACGTAGAGTTAAGTGCTTACAAATGAGCTTCTTACTCAAACATCATGTAACTACTGCTGCCAGGATTGGCTCCGGTAGCAAACTCGGTTCGTCCGGGAGAATCAGTAAACCCCGTTTCAATATTGTACTCAACGTTAGTTTCCACTCTTCCCAAACCACTTCGCTATGAAAATCTCTTTCGTTGATCATTGAAATGAGTGGCGCGAGATAGATGGCGCTGTAACCAATCGCCAACAAGCATTCACGCACTGCTTCAATTGGTAAGTCGATTGCTTTTCCAGTTCGTACGGCGGTTTGGTAGGCATCGTGAAAGTGAAGATTCGCTCCGAGCGGACCGTGCTCTGAAACATCTTGTAGCGCTTTTCGCAAATGAACAGCGCCATCGGCAATTTCACGGCGCAGCAAAGAAGCCCATTGGGGATTGTCATGCAATACTGTCATCAGTCGAATCGGCGAGTCGATTAGCATTTCCTCGGGAGATTTTTTTTTCGGATTTTCACCAAAAATGACCGCCAACATCGACACCCCTTCGTATTTCAAAACGGCTTCGTAGAGGTGTTCCTTGCTGCCAAAGTAATAATGCAGCATGACTTGTTTTACACCAGCTTCCTTTGCGATTGCGCGCGTGTTCGTGCCGCGAAAACCGTACTCTGAAAATAATCGCGAAGCTGCCATGAAAATCTGTCCCCGCGGAGTTCGAGGGTTTGGTGGAATCAAATGACTTGCTATGTCAATATTAGTTAGGTCTTTCACATTGTGCGAATCAATTTGATCTCGGTCTTTCACGATGTTTCCTTGTCCATCGATATATCCATCTCCATCAATTTTTGGCTCCGATGGGTTCTCTTCAGGATACACTTCCGGTTGGTTTTCAATATTAGCTCTCATCTCGCTCAACCTCATTTCCTTGAAAAACGAACAACTCTAATACGTGATACGCCTCTACACTACCATTTGACTATACCGCACGTCACAGTCATACGACAATATACTACAAAAATCCCTAAACCTAAATGGAATCTCAGCTATTTTATATCTATTTGATATTTATGTAGATACGTCGCTTAATGAGGAGGTAAGCGACCTTCATTTGTCAAAATGGGTAAAGATGAACGGATTATCCTTTATTGGTAAGTAAGCCCCGCTTCAGAATCGTACATAGTGTGAGTTTCCATTCCTCCCACACCGTTTCGTCGTGAATGTCACGTTCGTTAATCACAGAGATCAGCGGTGCCAAATAAATCGCGCTGTATCCGATGGCTAACAAACATTCCCGAACCGCTTCAATGGGAAGATCGACGGCTTTACCTGTTTTCACTGCCTCCAGATACGTATCATGAAAATGATGATTACCACCCAGGGGACCATGGGTGTTTACTTCTCGTAAAGCTCGTCTTAAATGAGCTGCCCCATCGGCGATTTCCCGACGAAGCAGTAACGACCAAAGTGGATTGTCGTGCAGTACCGTCATCAATCGGATTGTTGAATCGATCAACATTTCTTCGGATGATTTGTTCTCGAGAGTTTCATCAAAAATCACCAACAACATCGTCATGCCTTCAAATCTCAACACGGTCTCGTATAGTTGCTCCTTGCTGCCAAAGTAGTAATGGATCATGACCTGTTTAACATTGGCGGCTTGTGCTATGGCGCGGGTATTGGTACCCTTGAAACCATTCTCGGCAAACAAGCGAGTTGCGGCTAAAAAAATCTGACCACGGGGTGTGTTATTATCGGGGGGAAGTATTGTGCGGTTAAAACTTTCACGCATTTCTGCGACATTACTTGAGTTTGTTGCCTGACTCAATGGTTTACTGGTTGTTGATTTGTTTTTTGAAGCTGGCATTGTAAAGTACTCCTACTACCAATCTTGCATTCTTTACGCACTACTGTTTGAACATTTTGCTAATCGTCCGACAGTGTCGCTTGAATGTAGTAACTCACACATTGTAAGGCAAGTCGGACTTGACAAAATGGCAACAAGAGACCTCTCGTAGCATAGATTTTGGCTTTCGAATATTATGTGGATGTCTCTACCCCTCTTAAATAAAAAAGTGAGATCATTTTTCTTGATGTGTGATTTTATCTTCATCATATCTTAAAAAAAAACCGATGTGAGATTTTCTTCTCGTTGCGTTATCCTCGAAATGAGACAAAGAAACGAGTGAAACACACCTCCGGTATACCGGATTCTTCTCATCATACTTAATAACCTCTGTATAATCAAACAATTAACTATTTTCTGTCAAATCGTTTGCTTTTGCGAGAAGTAGAGCTATATTGTCGTATGACAGTGTCTTAGGACTAAATCACACGACACAATCATACGACAACAACAAAGTGATATCATGATGAAGTTTCTGTCGTTTATCAAACAAACCAACAACCAAGTAGTGTTTTTCAATCAACAGCAAAGTCATTTCGGTTAGCTAATTAATTATCAGCTACAATATACGGAATGACGAAGTCACAAATCGTGAATAGTGCGGTAATCTTCTAGGTTGAGAACCTTACTGCTTCGACAGTCGATCAACCGAAATTCCTCGCCGCCCTCATCAGATAGCGAGGAGCCTGAAACCTTCCGGATTGGTTCGCCAACCAGAAGTTCAGCACACTCATGAAAGGGGTGTTCCGATGAAGTTTGTAATTCTCATAACATCATTGGCGTTGTTGCTTTGCGCATTCAACCCAGCCAATGCACAGTTTATTAGTCCCAGTTGGGGATTTGGAGTAGCCGCGGGTGGAGCCAGAGGCGATAACGCTGGAGAAGATGAAGTGTGGGTTCCGCAAATTCGTGGCTTTGTTCAAAAAGGACTAACCCAGGATTTGGCAATCCAAATTGGATTAGCCTACACCGAACTGGAAGCGAGTGGACGGTATGATACTCAAACCCTAATGGGTGACTTCCGATTTTTACTCAAGCCGATGAAGATGCAACAGATGTTCCCCTACTTCTATGCCGGCGTTGGCGCAACGAAGGATATGGGATACAACTCATCCGATTGGCTTCCCGTTATCCCCGCCGGTCTTGGTCTGCAAACCAAGCTTGGCGACCAACTGATGTTCGACATTAATGCGGGATACAATCTGTCGTTATCCGACAAATTTGTTAATCCCGGTGGCTCGAGCTCGGTCAACAACTTCACTGGCAAGAAAAATGGCGGGTTCTTTGATATCATGGTTGGATTAGTTTACACCAGCGTCGTTAGAAATCCGCAACGCGAGCGCGATGCCCGGTTAATTGATGAAGAGCGTCAACGCCAACAGAATGCTGAGTTAGCCAGGCAAAAAGCTAAGAACGACAGTGTGAATCGTATTAGCGAAATGAAGGCGATGCGCGATAGTATGACGAGCGTATCGAAACTGAACGCATTGCGCGACAGTATGAATCATGCCGCCGATCTTCGACTCATTGAACAACTACGAAAAGACTTGAAAAACGAAACCGTTTTCATTTTCGAAAAGGGAAAAAAGGTTATCCTCCGAGGGATCACTTTTGAATTTAACAAGGCGAGCATTCGTTCGGAATCGGAATGGGTACTTGAAAAAGCACGGGCTTCGTTGGTTGCCAATCCGAATGTTACAGTCATTGTATCCGGACATACCGACAACGTTGGAAGTAACGAATACAACCAAACACTGTCGCTGGAACGGGCACAGGCAGTCAAAGATTGGTTAGTAGGAAAAGGTATCAGCGCTAATCGGATGCGAGTCGCTGGCAAAGGTGAAACTGAGCCAACCGCGACAAATGAAACCGATGATGGTCGTGCGTTGAATCGCCGTATTGAGTTCTACGTCGAGTAGCATTGGTAGAAGGAGTGAAACATGTTGTGGACGATTATTATCATCTTGATTTTGCTCTGGTTGGTGGGAATAATCTCATCCTACACCATCGGCGGATTCATTCATGTTTTGTTGGTGATAGCGATAATCGTGGTCTTGGTTCGATTGATTCGGGGACGTAAAGATATTCTCTAATCGTGGAACAAAGAGTGATGATGAGGGAAAAGCGCGTCTCGAAAGGGACGCGTTTTTTTATTGTGCTCTGCGGTGGGTCGAGGATGTTTCAACATCCACTTTCGGTTCGCTGCTGTAACACACGGTGGATATAATCCTACAGCCCTGCACGAATAGACACCTTGAAGTTGGGTACAAATTTATCACCGGGATTGAGACCACAATCGATTCGAAACACATCAACAAATGGCATCGCTAAAGTTATCGCGACCCCATACCCCCAGTAATACCGTTCGCCAAAAAATCGTTGTTGTTTTATCCAAGCTTGCCCAATTTCAGAAAAACCACTTACTGAAACTCCGTACTTTAAGTTTCGAGTGTACTTTGCAATTCGTTTTGGAGCGCCAAACCAATCCCAATATTGAGTTGGAATAAGACGATAACGAAGGTCGACGGCGACCTTCCCTAAATAATCGCCATCTACTTCCACATCGGGATTCCCGCGAACCGTCATTTCCTCACCGAGTGTCGTTTGCATGTAACGTGGACTAACCCCAGACACTCCGAGACCGGTTGCTTGTGCCGATAGCGTCCAATCCGGGGAAAGTGGAAGGTACTGCCGGAAATCAATACCAAAGATTGAGCGAATTTTTGCCGGTTCTTTGAACAAAGTCAAATCTATCCAGGGATTAAAGTAATCGCCGCGATGTGGAAGTTCGATTAGGTCTCGTCGATCCTGAATCATCTCAATTTTTCCTAACAGCATCTCATCATAATATTTTTTACTGAGAGTCAAGCTTTTTTGCATACGCATACGCTGCACCCCGAGATAGACTCGCGAAAATAGTTGAGGCGTATACCGTTTCGAAACGCTCCCTAAAGCGATGAAACGCTCGTTCTTTTGTTTTGCGTTTTCTTCGGATACTGCTTCCTGAGACGTCGAATAGCCGAGTTGGACGCTGTAGCCATACCCGTTTGTCCAAGTCAACCACGGGTCAGAATACACAAACACGAAGCCTTTCGTGATACCGCTCCATGCCGACGCCATTATTTTCCGGTTCATTCCGCGAAAATTATTCTGCGAATAACGAAAACCATATTCGTAATCTTTGGATTCTGGACCTATCCAATTTGCATAAGGTAAAGGAAGTATGTAAAACCGCTCGGTTACTGCAATCACAAGTGCTGTGCTATCTGATGTTTTCATCGGAAAAATATCGACCCGATTGAAGAGTTGAAGATTCATAAGACGGAGACGATCAGTTTCGATTTTGCTCGCATCGACGTCTTGATTTTCTTGAATTAGCAGTTCGCGAAGAATTATTACAGGTTTGGTCGTCTCGGTACCAACGATGATGATTTTATCGATGTGAAAGCTCGTTGGCGGCGGTCGCTTCGGAGTTGGTTTCTTTGCGAATGCTACATACGGTGGAATGAGTAAGAGGCAACAGAGGAACAGTATGATAACGTTTTGGTATTTCATGGGAGGCAGTTCTCCTTTCGTGCAGGAGTTGCTCGGTTTCGGGTGAAACCGCCTTTACAAAAGCAGGTTGGTCCATTTAGAAATTTCAGCATGACTTCTCGGTACAAATGCCAATCTTTTACCTTTATCTGTACAACTTTGATTTTGCGTTTGAAGGAGTACCTGAGTTTGTGTATGATCGTGAATACTATGTAGATGCTTTTCAGTAGCTTCAAAAAGTCTCGTACAATATATATACGTATGAAACTACTCCTTCTCATCTTCTTTTTTGTCCTTATCTTAGTCGCATTCCCTTTCGACGATTGCTTTGCCGACAACAACAACTCGAAAACTTCCGAAACCACTCGTCCACTAATCGGACTCGCCCTGAGCGGCGGTGGTGTGAAGGGGTTTGCTCATGTTGGCGTATTGAAAGTTCTGGAAGAGGCAGGTGTCGATGTCGATATTGTTACCGGAACCAGCATGGGCGCAATCGTAGGCGGATTATATGCGATTGGTTACACCCCTGCCGAGATTGAGACACTGGTAGTGACGACCGATTGGAATCGTTATCTCGACGATTCGCCGGAAAGACGCGACCTCACAATGGAATTGAAGCAGTACAGTGATCGGTATCAAATTTCTTTACCGTTTGGAAAAACCGGCATCGAACTTCCAACCGGTTATCTGTCCGGGCAGCGGTTCGGAAATGTTCTCAATCGCATGACTTGGCATGTTCACGATGACACTGTGTTTACCATGTTCCCCCGCAAATTTGCCTGTGTTGCTACCGATTTGTGTGCCGGCGAAGTTGTCGTTTTGAAAGAGGGTTTTTTGCCCGAAGCGATGCGTGCAAGTTTCGCCATTCCAGGAATTTTTACCGCTGTGGAAATCGATGGCAAACTGCTGGTAGATGGTAGTATTGCTAGAAATTTCCCCGTCGAAGATGCGATTGACCTCGGCGCGACTAATGTCATAGGAGTCGATGTCGGCGGTGAAAGAGTCGATCCGGCGCAATTGAAAAGCGTAATCGACGTAATCAACCAGAGTTTCAATTACAATGATGCAACCTCGTCTCTGAAACAGCGTTCCTTGTGTGATCTCTTAATCGAACCGGATATCTCAGACATCTCCACATTAGATTTCGATAAGGCTGAGTTAGCAAT
>JAOTSC010000026.1 GCA_030247525.1 bacterium
ATTTACTCCCGGAATGAGTGTATCCCAGCGAGCTGTACACCATTTCGGAACCTTCAATACTTCGCGACGCTCGAATCATGTTGGTTGGTGCACATCCAATCCAGTATAACCCTGTTACCAGAACTCTTCGCATTTATGATGAAATCGAATTAGAGATTTCACCGACAAATGAACCGAGTCAAAATGAAATCACGGTACCTGCTCGCCCGGTGCCAAGTTTTGCCGCGCTATATCGCAACATCATCGGAGCGGAGGATTTAGTTGCTGAGGCGGAAGCGTCTGCCCCCGGACAAATTCTAATTGTCGCAAGAAACGTTACCCAACTCCGAACCGTGTTAAACACCTTCACCCAATGGAAAACCCGTCGCGGACAACCGGTACAAATCCTTGCACCAAACGGTACTGGAACAACAACCGCCGACGTGCAAGCGGTCATTAACAACGCCTACAACACTTGGAATCCCCCTTTAGAGTCGGTGCTGTTGGTTGGTGACGGGGGCTCAGGGACAACGCAATTTGAGTTGCCGACTTATTACATCGATGAATGCTATACCGATCACCCCTATATGCAAATCGTTGGCAACGATATCCTTGCCGATGTTGCTTTAGGAAGACTCTCGATGAGCTCACTCGCAGAATTGCAGACGATGATCAACCGCACAATCAATTATGAAAGGTCGCCATTAGTAACCGATACGACGTGGTTTTCCCGTGGTTGGGGGTATGCTGGAATTTCACACGATGTCCTCTCTAACCAAGCGTCGATTCATTTCTGTGTCGCGATGATGCATCGGGCAGGTTTATCGGATGTTCCTTATGACGAACACATCGGCAATGTGAGTGCTTCACTCATTAACCAGCGTTTGAATGGTGGCGCAACGTTCTGGGCACATCGTCCATCGTGGATCGCGGAAATTATGCCTGCCGATGTTAGCAGCATCAATAATGTCAACAAACCGTTTGTTGCACTAAACTTGACATGCGGTAGTGGTGACTGGTATGGCACTACGATGGGTGTTCATGAGCAACTGATCCGGTTGGGCTCGGCAGCAACACCGCGAGGTGCATTAGCGGCGATGTCCACTGAGTTGTATACTACACACCCGGCAACGAACAATATCGTCGCTTGTGGTACTTTTCAAGCGGTGGGAATCAATGGGGCACGTCAACCCGGTGTCATGTATCTGAATGGTAAATACCATTTGTGGCGAAATCTCTGGCTTGATCAACCAACGGGTGTTACCAATTTCTCATATTGGAATAACATAATGGGAGACGTAACTGCCAATGTTTGGACTGGCGTACCGCATCCGTTACAACTGACAACCAGTGATGAAGTTGAGTTATCACAGAATAATCTCACGGTGACAGTGCGTGATCCTTGGGGCACATTGTTGCCATCAGCATGGGTTACGGCGTGGAAACAGAGTGGTACGATTACAACCGAAACCTACTCGCGAGTGAGAACCAATGAGTTTGGGATAGCGAATCTTCCCTTAACGAATTTGACAACCGGTTCCCTTTACATCATCGCAACCGATACCCGTGCCGGAAGTAATGCGATTCCGGCCGTAGACACCGTACAAGTTGTCGCAGCAACCGCTCGTCCTACCATTGCAAGTTTCATCATCGATGACGATGGTACTGGCGGAACGGTTGGCAATGGTAATGGAGCAGTGAATCCCGGTGAGATTATCGATATTGCGGTAACACTGCAAAACAATACGTCCACTACTTTATCGAATCTGCGTTCGCGAATTACTACAACAGATGACCGTACGACTATCATCAACGATTCGACCGGTTGGCTACCAATAGCTTCAGGTGTAACCGGCGTCTCGACGATACCCTATCGCATACAGTTTCACACAACACTGCGGCAAGCCGATACGGTGACTTTTTTGTTACCGGGTATCGGAGGGGCGTTGCGAGTACCAGTACGATCGATATTGCTGCATGTTGTTAGCGATTCGGTTATTGGTCAAACGGTATGGAGTCCCGGTGTCACCGGGCAGTTAGCGGTACAGTTACAAAACAACGGAGGACTCGCACTTACGACGCCAACCACAGTGACCTTATCGTGCAATACTTCCTTGATTACGATATCAGATGCGTCAGCGCAGTTTTCTTCACTGCCGTTATCGACGGTAGTTGCAAACTACTCCGATTCTTGGACGGCGACTCCCAGTCGGGTAATCGTTCCCGGTACGCAAGTTACATTTACGCTTCACGCTGTAAATGGATCTATCCTTGAAGATGTAAGTTTTACCCGATCCATTGGAACTCGGGCAACAACCGATCCCACCGGCCCCGATGAATACGGTTACCGGATGTACGATAACACGGATGTAAACTATCCGCATCGCCGAGCATACCAGTGGGTGGAGATTATGCCCAGTCGCGGTGGGAGTGGTACGTTGTTGGCAATACCGGACACTGGTTACAACCGTGATACCTCAACGGTAGTATCATTGCCATTCGTTACGAAATACTACGGTTCGCTATTCGATTCAGCAACGATTTGTTCGAATGGGTGGCTCGCATTCGGTGCACAACCATTCTATGATAACTTCCGGAATTATCATTTACCGTCGCAGGATGGCCCCACGAATTTAGTTGCTCCAATGTGGGATGAGTTGTTTTTTGAGCCACAAACGACCGAAGGTGTGTATACTTGGTATGATGTAAGTAACCACCGCTATATCGTTACTTGGAATGCTGTTACTTTGGTAAATGCTGATCTCAGGAATGAGTTTCAACTGATTATTTTTGATCCTGAGTATTACCCCACTCCAACCGGTGACGCGCCACTCTGCTTCCAATACAAAGCATTTTACAATGCCGATGATTCGCCATTGGAACCGGGTTTTTGTACGATTGGTATTAGCGATGGCAACTACCGGAGCGCGCTCGAGTACAGCTATTACAATCGTTACACGGCTGGCAGCTCACCCTTCGTGAATAGCGAACAGGCAAATCGTACCATTTACATCACAACAGCCGCTCCCGATACGCTATTACATTGGATTTCTCCAATTGCTGGTTCAGAATTGCCAATCTCTTTATCAACAACTTTTCGATGGAGTGGTAGGTCGTCATTGCAAGCGGTACGTATTCAACTAAATCGAAACTACCCTTCAGGTACTTGGGAAACGCTATTCGATAGTACTGCCAATGATGGTACCGAATCATGGACAGTTACTGGCGCTGCCACGATGAATGCTCGCTTTCGCGTGATGGCGCGAAATGGTTCTGAAGGCGATACCGTAAGAGGCGATATCAGTTTTATAGCTCCTGAATCGGGAATTCGAGTTGTCACTCCGAATGGGGGAGAAATACTGCCACTGGGAACCGAGTACCGGATATCTTGGAATCATGCATTACTTGCCGGTACGGCAAGAGTAGAACTCAATCGGAACTATCCATGGGGAACCTGGCAAACTTTGTTTGCCAGTACTAGCATGGATGCAAATGGTGTGAATTGGACTGTTACATCACCAACCTCAACTACCTGTCGAATTCGCATCACATCCAATGATAGTGTCAATGTTTCCGATATCAGCGACACGAATTTCACGATTGCAACATTACCGGTTATCTCGATTGCGCCGAACCCGATTGCCCAACAAGTAATGTTAAACGACACATTGCGGATTCCTATAACAATTTCAAACACGGGTGGTTCCCAGTATGATGGCGTATTAACTCCAGATTTAGGGCGCGACGGCTATGGTTGGTTAAATGCCGGTGAGCCTGGTGGACCAACCTATTCCTGGATAAATACAAATTCCGGAAGTTGGGGTCCCTGGAGTACCGATATTACTACTGATCCCATTCGATTACCATTTGACTTTCCTTATTTCGGTACTAATCATCGCTTTGCATGGATGTGTACCAATGGTTGGGTAACATTGGACGATCCCAATGAGAGTGCAACTCACAACAATCAATTGATGCCCTTCAACCAGTTAGGAGCGATGTTTGCTGTGTTGTGGGATTATTACTCGGTGCCGGAGGGCAATACACGATATCTGCTCGATAGCGTTAACCAGCGTGCCACTTTTACTTGGCGTAATGTCAGTAAAGTCAGTGAACCGAACTCACGACTCACTTTTCAGTTAATTCTGCAGGGAGATGGCTCGGTTATTTATCAATACGACACCCTGCTAACTAATACCTACACCAGTACTGTTGGAATTCAAAGTACCGATCATACTTTTGCGGCAACCCTATTTCATGCTGACACGGTTCTATCGCAAAACGCGATTCGATTCTCTACCCAACAGCCATGGGCGACTGTAAGTCAAACGACCTTTTCGATTCCACCGAATTCATCTCGCAGTTTCACAATGCTGTTCGATACTCGAAATGGCTACCAGTCGGAAGATGTTCTGAATGGCCAAATAACCCTGACCGGAAACTCTCCCCATTCCCCATACATAGTACCTGTTTCCATGTATGTGGTGTTCAATGGGGTTAATGACCTTTCTGTATTTCCCAAGGAGTGGCAGTTAGCGCAGAATTTCCCGAATCCATTCAACCCGACTACAGAAATTCAATTCCGTGTCGATAAAGCTGCCTCGGTTAGATTGGATGTATTTAACACCGAGGGGAGATTGATAACCACCTTAGTAAACCGGGTATTACCGGTTGGGCGGCATCGTGTGCAGTGGAATGGCGAAAACCATGCTGCTGGCGTCTATTTCTACCGGATGGCAACCGAGTCCCGAACAGTTTCGAAAAAAATGATTCTCATGAAGTAATAGGAGATTTTTGTGACAGATATTCGATATCCTATCGGCAAGTTCACAATGACGGGAACAACGACTCTCGATGAGCGTTCTCAGTGGATTGAGGAACTTGCAAAAGCGCCTGAGGAGTTACGGAGCGCCGTTCGCGGATTAAACGCAGAGCAATTGAATTCCTGCTATCGCGAGGGAGGATGGACCCTTCGTCAGGTTGTCCATCATCTACCCGACAGCCATCTCAATGCTTATGTTCGATGTAAGTTAGCATTAACCGAAGAACGCCCACTGGTCAAGACATACGAAGAAGCGCTTTGGGCGGAATTGTCTGATAGCACGGATGATATTGATATGTCACTTGATCTGCTGGATGCGCTCCACCGACGCTGGGTGTCGCTGTTGCGTTCACTAACCCAAGAGCAATGGCAACGGGAGTATCTACACCCGGAAATGAAAAACGTTCCACTCCATCGATTGGTTGGATTGTATGCATGGCATGGCAAGCATCACATTGCTCATATAGTAAAGCATCGCGAGCAGATGGGTTGGTAAACACCACTTTTCAATGCTTTAGGAGCGGCGGGTGAAGGTGTTTTTTTACCACCGCTCCGCTTTTGTTTCGTAACCCAATACCCCCTATCTTTTCAAGATATGTACGACCGCCTCACAGGAATCATTGCTGTCCGCGACCCTGCCCAAATCGTACTCGATGTGGGCGGCATCGGCTTTTCCCTGACGGTGCCATTATCGACATTCGACCGCCTCCCATCGATTGGCGCGAAGGCGACGCTCTATTGTTACTTACATGTCCGAGAGGATCAGCTCGCATTGTTTGGATTCGCATCGGAAGATGAGCGGGTTTGGTTTCTTCGGTTGATTCAATTACCGGGGATCGGTCCTAAGTTAGCCATCAGTATTTTATCAGGAATCCGGATCGGCGATTTCCGTGAAGCGGTATTGCACGGCGATGTCAAGCGACTAAAAAGCATCTCCGGGGTCGGGGAAAAACTGGCGCAGCGGATAGCCATGGAGCTTCGGTCGGTAGTGGGCGGAAGTGCGCCAGTCGCTCCCACCAACCTCCAGCCACAAGCCGCCAGTATCTTTCAGGATGCGGTATTAGCGCTGGAGGCGTTAGGAATCGTTCGCGCCACCGCCGAGAAAAATGTAACGCGAGTATTGCAGGCGCATCCCGATTTACCAATCTCCGAAGTTGTTCAAAAAGCGTTAAGCAATGGCTGACCCGATCCCCCCGCGCATGAATCCCGCCTTGTCGAATCTGCCCGACGATGTCCAGTGGGACATCCAGCTCCGCCCGACCAAATTGGCGGATTTCGTCGGACAATCGAAACTCAAAGAAAATCTTTCGGTATTCATTCAAGCGGCAAAAGGGCGTGGTGAGCCATTGGATCACACGCTCTTTAGTGGGCCTCCCGGTTTAGGCAAGACGACCCTGGCGACTATAGTCGCCAACGAGTTGGAAGTCGATTTCCGAGCGACCTCTGGTCCGACGTTGGAGCGTCCCGCCGATTTAGCCGGTATTCTGACATCGCTTGCTCCCCGTTCAATCCTCTTTATTGACGAAATTCACCGTTTGAACCCCGTCGTCGAGGAATACCTCTACCCGGCGTTAGAAGAGTTTCGCATCGATATCATTATCGACAAAGGTCCGGCTGCTCGCACAATTCAGTTGAACTTACCGCCATTCACATTAATCGGCGCAACGACTCGCGCTGGATTGCTTACTGCGCCGCTCCGCGCCCGATTCGGAGTTACCGCCCGGCTTGATTATTACCATGCCGATGAATTGGCGCGTATCGTGCATCGCAGCGCCCGCCTGCTGAACATTCCGGTCGATAAGAGCGCCGCCACCGAAATCGCGTCACGTTCCCGCGGTACGCCGCGGATCGCAAACCGATTATTACGGAGGCTACGCGACTTTGCCCAAGTTGAAGGGAATGGCAGCATCGATATCCAATTGGCGAAATCTTCCTTGCATCGATTAGAAATTGACGAAGCTGGTCTCGATGAAATGGATAAACGAATCCTCAATTCGCTGATTCAGAAATTCGGTGGGGGTCCGACCGGATTAACGACAATCGCAGTCGCAGTGGGAGAAGACCCTGGCACTATCGAAGAAGTCTACGAACCGTTTCTGATTCAGGAAGGGTTTCTTGCCCGCACCCCTCGCGGGAGAGTTGTTACCCGCCGTGCATATCAACACCTCGGTCTGAAATACACCGGATCACAGGAGTCGTTGCTTTGACACTCTCTTCCGAAGGCAAATCGATCGCGCCGGAAGATAATCTCGAGAACTACTCCTTCGATCTTCCTCCCGAACTAATCGCTCAACAGGCTGCCGAACCGCGCGATTCCTCCCGGTTATTGTACGCAAACCGTGCAAAGGGCGTTATTCAACATCACCATTTCACCGATTTGCCCGAATTGCTTCAGCCAGGTGATTTGCTGGTCTATAACAATAGCCGCGTCATTCCCGCCCGTATACATACCCACAGTCGTGGCGGCGGTAACCTTGAAATCCTGTTAGCCGAACCGATAGCGACATTGGGCGAGACCGATTTCTATCGCAGCAATTTACTGTCGCAAGGGGAAGTCGAGTGGAAAGTCCTCGCGAAACCGTCGAAACGGCTGCGCGTCGGTGACCAGATAGATTTGCCGTTTGGCGCGAATATGGAGGTGTTGAAACGCTTCGACGATGGAGAACGTATAGTTAGAATACGGTTAGCCGACGAATCGGAGACATTCCTGTCGTGGCTTACTCGGGTCGGGGAAATGCCGCTGCCGCCCTATATCGAGCGGAATGTCATCGCCGCCGACCGGGAACGTTACCAAACGGTGTATTCACAGAGCGAAGGTTCGGTTGCTGCGCCGACCGCCGGTTTGCATTTCACCCCGGAGCTAATGAATCGACTCCGAACCCGTGGTATCGAGTTTGCTGAAATAACGCTCCATGTCGGATTAGGGACGTTTCAACCGGTTCGCGTCGAGAACATTCGCGACCATCGCATTCATCCCGAATGGGTACAAGTCGAGCCAGCAGCGGTGACTACCATTCGCCGGGCAAAACAAGACGGACGGCGGGTTATTGCTATCGGAACAACAGTTACCCGAACTCTGGAAATGTTAGCGCAAAATGAGACGTTGGATGAATTTCGGAATTGGTGCGATTTGTATATCTTACCGGGACATCGCTTCCGGTTTGTTGATGGTATGATTACAAACTTTCATCTTCCGAAATCGAGTCTGTTTATTTTGATTTGTGCGTTGTTAGGGCGGGAACAAGCATTAGCGATTTATCGTACCGCGATACAGGAAAGATACCGGTTCTATAGCTATGGCGACGGTTGCCTCTTCGTATAAATCCATCGGGGGAATCATCGTTGCTGGTGGTTCCGGTAACCGGTTCGGCAGTGAAACGCCGAAGCAGTTTCTCACGCTTGGCAATCGCTGGGTGATCGAATGGTCGCTCGAACAATTCTATCGCTCGGAAGTTATCGAACATATTGTTGTCGTTGTTCCCACTGATTGGCTCGCTGTTTGTCATGAGCGATGGAAACGCTACCAACCGAAGTTGTCGGCAGTAGTAGCTGGCGGAGCGACTCGATTTCAATCGGTATCAAACGCATTGTCAGCGCTTCATGACGGTACGCAACTCGTATTAATTCACGACGCTGCTCGTCCCGGAGTTACAACGCAACTAATAGAAACCGTTGCCGACGCTGCACTGCAATGTGGTGCGGCGTTACCGGTAACGCCTGTTGCTGCCACGGTGAAGCGAATTTCCGGTGACTATGTCACAGATACGTTAGATCGTTCCGAATTGGCGTTAGCGCAAACACCGCAAGGTTTTAAACTTGATCTGCTGCGAAAAGCCATCGCCGTTTCGCCGGAGAACATCCAATCGGTTACCGATGAAATTCAGTTAATCGAAGCGATGGAACCCGGTCGTGTAAAATGGGTAGCAGGTTCCGCTCGTAACGAAAAAATCACGACCACGGAAGATTTCACTCGGATCGAACAATTGCTAACAGGAAGCCCTAACATGGAAATCCGCACCGGCATTGGTTACGACGTCCACCAATTCGCTTCCGGTCGAGCGTTGGTGTTAGGCGGCGTTACGATACCTGCTTCCGTAGGGTTGTTAGGACACAGTGATGCCGATGTGTTGTGTCATGCGATTGCCGACGCGGTGTTAGGCGCTGCCGCCTTAGGCGATATCGGCGTTCACTTTCCCGATACCGACCCCGCATGGAAAGGTATCTCGAGTCTCATTTTATTGAAACGAGTTGCTGAGTTGATAGCCGAAACAGGTTACTCCATCACGAATATCGATGCAACACTGATCATGGAAACACCAAAAGTAATGCCGTTCGCCGCCGAGATGATAGCGAATATCGCTTTTTCATTTGACTTGAAAGTTGAACAGATATCGGTAAAAGCGACCACAAACGAACGACTCGGATTTGTCGGCAGAAAAGAAGGCGCAGCCGCGATGGCGATTGCTACGCTTCGGAGAGCTGTGCGTGATTGAGCAGTTTTTGTATCATGTCGCTTTGTGGCTGGACGGGATTCACACTTGGTGGATTTACGCGGCAATCGGCAGTATCGCCTTCATCGAGAATATCTTCTTCCCGTTTCCCGGTGATGTGCTGTTAGTCTTCAGTGCGATTTACGTGCGCCAAGGTAGATTAGAGTTTTTGCCGGCGTATAGTTGGTCGATACTTGGTGGTACGCTTGGTTACCTTTGCTTCTTTTTAATTCTGCGCTCTTTAGTACATCTGCTGGAGCGGCCGGCTGTGAAGCGCTTCTTCCCCGATTCCGAGCGGTTACGGGTTCATGCGATGTTCGAAAAATATGGCGGTTGGTTAATTCTCGGAAATCGCTTTATCACGGGTGTGCGTTCGATGGTCGCGCTGATTTCCGCGATAGCCGACTATCCGATATTGCCTTTTATCGTGCTGTCGAGTATCAGTACTGCGCTTTACAATCTGATCCTTTTTATTTTAGGTTATTCGGTAGGGCATTCGGTACAATCGATCGATGAGATGATCCACGGCGCCCAAGCAACCATTGGTAGAATTGGTTGGATTCCGGTGTTAATCACAACGATTGGTCTAACATTTCTCACTATTTACATTTATCGCGTATATAAAAGAACGAAGGAGTCGAAGTGAGCGTTCGTGTCCGTTTTGCCCCCTCTCCCACCGGTGAATTACATATCGGCGGACTGCGAACTGCTCTTTACGATTGGCTCTGGGCACGTAAACAAAATGGCGCTTTTGTCTTGCGGATTGACGATACCGACCGTACCCGTTTTGTGGACGGTGCTGAGGAACGCATTGTAGCTTTTCTAAGCGACTTTGGACTAACGCCCGATGAATCGCCCCAAATTGGTGGTCCATACGCCCCCTATCGCCAATCGGATCGATTTGCGATGTATCGGGAGGCAGCTGACCGCTTACTTGCCAGCGGCGCATGTTATCGCTGTTTTTGTACGACTGAGCGAATCGATGCAATGCAGGCAGCCCGTCGCGCTCAGAAACTGCCGCCCCGCTATGACCGGCATTGCCGCTCACTTACCAAAGTGGAATCGGATCGCCGAGCGTTGACCGAACCGTTTACAATCCGGATTGCAATGCCGGACAAGGAAGTTGTCGTTCACGATGAGTTACGTGGTGATGTCCGCTTTCAGCCCGGTTCTACCGACGACACGATTTTAATCAAGTCCGATGGTTGGCCAACTTACCACATTGCAACGATTGTCGACGATTATGCTATGAAGATTTCCGATGTGTTGCGTGGGGAGGAGTGGCTCCCATCGTTACCGATTCACAAAGTGATTGCTGAGCAACTCGGTTATTCGCAACCCCGCTACTACCACACTGGTTTATTGGTTGACGCCGAAGGTAAGAAACTCTCGAAACGCACCGGTGGGGCAACTGTTGCTGAATGGCTACAGGCAGGGATTCCCCGCGAAGCCTTGCTAAATGTGATTGCTCGACTCGGTTGGGATCCCCAGACTAATGAATTGTTATCGCTTGAACAAATGGTAGAACGGTTTGAGTTGTCTGCGCTCTCGACTCATTCGACGATGTTTTCCGACACCTCGTTCCAACACTTCACTCGCGAAGCGTTTACGAAATTGTCGGTGGAACAGTTAGCGCAACAATGGCAGCCATTAGCGGAGCTGCTGCCCTTCGATAGCGAAGGTGTCGCTTTCGGATTTGCGAAAGAAGAAGCGAATTCGTTTCACGACATTACATCCGAGATGAAATATTGGATCGATTTAAAATCGGGGGTCCTTCCCCGCGAGCAAAGCGATCCCCTTCCGGAAGGATTTGTTTCATCTCTTCTCGAGACGGAAGATTTATCGCTCTGGCTCAAAGGATTATCGAAAGCGACCGGACTCAAAGGTAAAGAGCTCTGGATGTCGTTGCGGCGAAAAATAACTGGACGCGAACACGGTCCGGAGTTAATCCGGATTTGTAATTACCTTGGTAGAGAACGAGTCCTACAACTGTTACAAAAACTCAATTGACCCTATCGGAAGTTGAGGAGAGAATCATGCGTATTGTTGTTTTAATGGGTGGTGAATCGACGGAGCGCCGCGTATCGCTCGCTTCCGGGGAAGCCGTCGCTGCGGGTCTGCAGCGGTTAGGACACACGGTATACAAATTGGATCCCGTCTTCCCCGATGAATGGGCTGCCGCCGACCGTCCACTGTTAACCGGGCCAGTTGGGGAAACGCCGCCGGAAGATTTATCGCAACTGCCGCGACCGACCCCGCAACGCATTGGACGGTTGCTCGAAACGATTGCCTCGTTAGCTCCAGATGTGGTCTTTCCGATTCTGCATGGCGGTATCGGAGAAGACGGTACTTTGCAAGGATTGCTCGAGTGGGCAGGTATCCCCTTTACCGGCTCTTCTTCGATTACTTGTAAACTTGCCATGGATAAAGCAGTATCGAAGCGGCTTTTCCGGGTCTGTAACATCCCGACACCGGCGTGGATATACTTTTCCCGTTACGACAACACTCCGCTTGCAGAAATATCCAGTGAAATTGATGAGAGAATTGGATATCCTTGCGTTGTCAAACCGAATTGCGGCGGTTCTACCGTTGGTATGAGTATCATCAATTCGATCGCTGAGTTGCCCGACGCCATTGAAGCGGTGCGGAAACTTAACGACGATATCCTAATCGAAAAATACATCGAAGGTCGTGAGCTAACCGTTGCAGTTGTTGGGGATCAAGTATTGCCGGTCGTGGAGATTTGTCCTAAGAGCGGTTTCTACGATTATAAATCGAAATACACCGCTGGTAATACCGAGTATCTCGTTCCAGCCCCCATCGATGAGAATGTCTTTTTACGAGCACAGGATTTGGGGAAAGCAGTATGGCAAAGCTTGATGGCGCGCGGGTTTGGCAGATCAGACTTCCGGTTGTCACCTGATGGCTTACTTTACTGTTTGGAACTGAATACGCTGCCCGGAATGACCAATCTCTCGTTAGTACCAAAAGCGGCGGCGGCGGTTGGCATTGACTTTGACGGATTATTAGCGAAGATACTCGAAACCGTACCGTCGAAGTGACGATGGACGAACTGGATTCTTGGAACTGGAAGAAGCTGTTTGCGGCAATTTGGTTGCCGGTTGCAGTTGGTTTCGTCATCCGCGGTTTGTATCTGTACGAGTATTCCTCTTCGGTACTGTTTCTATCCCCTTCGGTTGATGCGCTCTATCATCTCGATTGGGCGGAGAAAATCTCCCACGGCATTTTCTTTCCTGAGCCCGGGCACCCATTCTTCCGGGCTCCCCTCTATCCCTTCTTCCTCGGTCTCCTCTCATGGCTCGGTTGTACTCAACTGCTGCTCGCATGGGTGCAGGTTGTTCTGAGTCTTGTTTCTATCGTATTGATTGCTGCCATTGCCGCCCGTTTACATTCGCTGTGTTCCGCTCGCATTGCCGCTTGGATTGCGGCAATCTATGCTCCGCTGTTTACCTATCAAATCGAATTCCAACTTCCCGTACTGATTGTTCCGCTATTTCTCGGTGTTGTTTACAATTTTATCGTGTTTGATTTGCATGGGAAAGCTCGATCGTTGCTTTGCGCTTCGGTAGGAATCGGACTGCTCGCCATTACGCAAGTGAATGGTCTCGTGCTGCTTCTGGTTCTATTCTATTTCATTTTTCGCAATCGGTTACAGCTCGGATTACGGAGTAGTATCCTCGTCGGTACCCTATGGTTAGTTCCCATACTACCGATCACCCTTGCCAATTGGATCGAGGCAAAGCAATTCGTTCCGATTGCAACACAGGGAGGAGTGAACTTCTATCTTGGGAACAATCCGATTGCCGATGGCGCTTATGCCGTTCATCCGCAACTAGGGTACGATTGGACTTGGGATGATGCGAAAGCATTCCTTGAGGCAAAAACCGACGCCGAAGCTGACCGTGCGTACTATCGTAAAGGCATCGAATTTTGGCGTGAGCATCCCCAAGCCGCCATCAAAGTAACACTGCGAAAACTTGGTTATCTCTTCCATCACTTTGAAATCGGGAACAATCGGGACTTGCAGCGCTTCTGGCAGGAACGACCAATCGCTCGCTGGTTGTTCACCGAATTTGCCTTTGGAGTACTTGCGACACTTGGTCTTGCTTCGATGATTCATGCGTTTAAGAATTGTACAAACCGAATCGTGATCATCAGTGGATTACTCTTCCTGCTTTCCTATGTTCCCTTTTTTATAACTGCCCGTTACCGTTTGCCGTTCGCGGTGTTGTTAATTCCCTTTGCCTCCATCTTACTCGCGCGGTTGAGCGATAAACATTCGAGGTATTCTTTATCTGATATAGTTGCGATTGTCATGTCGGTCGTTTTAGTTTGGTTGCCAGTTGGTGTACCGAAGATTGATCCCGCACATTACGAGTACACCAAAGGAAACGCATACCTGCGTCTTCACCGGTACAACGAAGCAGTTACATGCTACCGTAAGGCGTTGAGCGTTAATCCAGTTCATGAATTATCGCGAGTGAATTACTCAACGATTCTCATCGCTAATAATCGATTTAACGAAGCCGATACGCTCTTGATGTCCTACGTGACAAGAATAAGAATTGAGAGTCGCGATAGTCTTGCCGATAAGACGATCGACGGTAAAGTATGGAATAACTTAGGTGTGGTATATCAACAACTGGGAGAGTTTAGCAAGGCTGATAGCTTTTATAGTAATGCTGTTCGATCGAATCGACCCGACCGAATCGCTCTTGATAATATATCTAACTTAATCGATGCTGCGTTTCAATGCGATACAACCGACTTGGAGCAGTATCGAAAAGCGTTCTGGTATCTTTACAAACGGATGATACAAAAAATACAGTTAGAGAACGATGATCTTGATAACCTCACGGCTGAAAGTAGAGAGAAGATTCGACGCCGAATGAACGAGTTGGTCAAGATGGATCGTCACATTCAAAGCAAAAATGGAAGTGGTAAGTACTTAAGCAATTTCTGATTACACTTCCCCTAAGTAAGCCTCAATAGGAATCATCCGCCCGCCTTGTTTTGCCAGTACCACCATCGGCAATACTCTGCCAATCCCATCAAACAATTCGATTGTATTCGCTTGTGTGTCTTGCCAGAGGACGATACGGTTCACCCCGGAAAACCGTAACTGCTCATCCTGCAGCATCCGGTAATAGGCATACATGCTACTCGAACGGGGGGCATCAATGCGTGGTGAGTTGAAGAAATCCATCGCTAACGCTTGATCAGCAATTGCCCCTAATGAACGGTCGACACCATTGTAAAGACCCTCTTCCTCCAACCACTTAAACGGTGGAGCGAGCCAGCTACAGGCGATCTCCAAGGAGTCGCACACCACCCGCGTCCACTTCGCAAGGGCGAATGCCGGTTGAACTCGATGAGAGTGTTCCATGTACATTTCGCGGAGACACCAGTCGATGTCTTCAATCCGGGGTGGGTCGTTGCGGCCGCGCTTCCAGCTGTCGCGCTGCAAATACCAGATGACATACTCTTCAAAACTGGCGTAATCGATGCGTCGCATAGGAGCTTCCTTATTTCCTGCAATGTATTCAAACTCGAAACCTAACACAATGAAGAACTGCGAAGCGTCTACAAAAAGCAAACCCCCACAGCATCGCTATGGGGGGTTGTTGTCGCTCATTCGCCTCGACTGGCCGGGTCCTACCCAAGCGCCGTATTGTCGAGGGACATCGCCACGCGGTCCATCGTCAGACCGAAAGAGCCGAACGATTCGCAAGAATCGAACGGTGTCACTCAATGATACGGAAGTTTTCCGGATTTGTCAAGGAAAAAACGGCTAACTCAATAAGAAACAATAGTGTATATCAATATAGCTTTAAAGGTAGCACGACTATGGAGAAAATGCAAGGAGAGTTTGCCAAGATTAGAAAATTTCTTGAGTTGTTAACAGCAGGCGTTGCCATTTTTCAGCGCTGTGATCCCACGTGTAATCTTGCTGAATCGTTTGCCGAGCTTGCTGTCGCATCGCTTGTAGTTGTTCGGGGTTTTGCAATAGTTGAATGACTTTCGTAGCGATGTCAAGAGAATTTTCTGCCTCAAAGAGAATACCAGTGTCCTCAGAGACAAACTCGGTTTGTCCGCCGACATTCGTCACTGCTACCGGACACCCGCAAGCCATTGCTTCCGCGATGACCAAACCAAAGCCTTCGTAATACTTCGGATCGTTTCGGGTTGCCAATACGGTGAGGTTGGCTGCTCGAAAAAGTGTACGCAGCTTCGATTGTGGAAGTTGCCCGTGCCAACGTATAAGATTATCGACTTTCAATTCTTTGGCAAGTTGTTTTAGCTCCGCCTCCAATGGTCCCGTTCCGGCGAAATCGACTGTAACCGAGGGAAATTCTTTTTGAATCAGCGGAAGAGATTGAAGAAATAACTCATGACCCTTCAATCGGGTTAACATTGCAGCATAAACAAGGCGAACTCCGGTTACACTTCCGCCAATCTCGCGTAGTTCTTGCTCAGACGGTGATGCGGGAGTAAAAAAATCGGTGTTGACGCCACAGGGTATCACATGAATTCTTTCCATTGGGATTTGCCACTGCCGAAAGTGATTCGCTGTGAAGTGGCTGTTTGCTGCTATACCGGTGGCATTGCGATATGCATACAGACAGTAGTGTGTGAAGACCCGCGACAAACCGTTCCCCGGGAACAAGCGCGATACTTCATTACCATGTGCACCAATGTAGTGCGGCTTTTTGTAGTGCTTACAGAAGAGAGCAGTTACACCTGCATAGGGGAACACTGATAAATCGATTACTACATCGATTGCTACCCAATCGATCTGTCGGAATAAAACAGGTAGAATCGCAAGTCGACCTAAAGCATGCACCTTAGGTACGGAGAAGAGCAATACCTGTAAATTCTCGTTGCCAACTGGATTTCGTTCGCCTCGATCCGGTAAAACCAACGTTACTTGATGCCCCATTTTTACAAATCGAGTAACGATTTCCCCGGCATAAACAGCCATACCACCCGGATCCGGCGGCCAATACTCACTGATAAATAAAATGTGAACTGGTTTGGTCATGGAAGTAATGTTAGTTGAGTTCGTCGGAAGCAATCTGTTCCCATTTGGAGCGTCTTTGAAGAATGAGTTTGGATCGATTCACTGATAGCAAGTTTTGCTTTTTCCAACTGGCGAATGTTCGTGAGAGCACTTCGGAGACTGTACCGCACTCTTGCGCTAACGACTGTTTCGTTTGATGTAACTCGATTTCGACCGTGTCGCCTATCCATCGGTTGTTTGACAACTCCAACAGTCGGTGTGCGATTCGTGCCGGCATACTCAAAGCCGTTCGCTCTTCAATTTTCGCCACCAGCATCCGCAGTTTATCGGCAAGCGCGGCGAGGAGTGCCAACGCCAATTCGGGACGAGCGGCAATCATCATCTTCAATTTAGAAAGCGGTAGTGTTGCCACTTGCGAATTCGTTTCCGCAATCGCGGTCACCGGGTATTGTGCGCCAAGCAAGGAAGGTACTTCAGCGAATACTTCGCCAGGGGAGATGCGGTGAATCAAGATTTCTTTTCCATCGGGACGATAGCGAACCGCTTTGATCGATCCCGAAACCAACCAATGTAAGCCATGGGAGGACTCACCTTGGGAAAAACTATGTCGCCGCTATGATAATTATCGTGTCGCACGTCAGCAACAATTAGCTGGCGGTCGTGCACGGTTAACGTGCGAAACAACTCTTGGTTCTCAATTGCGATACTCATGGTTTCCGATTTGGCTTCTCGTATAACATAGTACGTTGACAGGAAGTGTGCAATGAGTCACTTTCATTTTGTTCTTATGTAACGGAGTTACTGTGGAGATTTGTCGCAGATTGGATTTTTCAATAGTAATCCTGATTACAGTGATTGCGTTACTTTTTTCTTTAGTGCAAACAAGTATCGCTGCTCCCGATTCGGAGTGGGAAACAATTGGAGGAAAAATGTTGCAAGTAGGGGATATTGCACCCGATTTTGAACTACAAGCTACCGATGGTTCGATGGTGAAGCTGTCATCATTACTGGGAAAGACTGTGGTAATTTACTTCTATCCGAAGGACAATACGCCCGGTTGTACAAAGGAAGCGTGTAACATTCGCGATAACTGGAGCGAGTACCAGAAGCGCGGATGGCTTGTATTCGGGATTAGTGCCGATTCCAACAAGAGCCACGTAAAGTTTACAAACGACCAATCGCTGCCGTTTCCACTACTTAGCGACACCAATCGCGAAGTGATGAAAGCCTTTGGTGCCTTCGGTAAAAAGAAATTCATGGGTAAGGAAATCGAGGGAACGTTGCGATACACGTTTGTCATTGGTGGCGATGGCAAAATCGTCCACATCGATCGCGACGTGAAGGTCGGTAACCACTCCGCCGATTTATTCCAAGCAGTTGGTAAGTAAACTCAAACTATGGTGAGTGTCGTGCCACGGGTTCATCTACCACAAAAAAAACGAAGCATCGAGATTGATAGCGGAACAACCCTCTTTCAAGCTCTCAGAGCTAACGACATTCCAATCGCCAGCTCGTGTCAAGGCGATGCTGTCTGTGGTCGTTGCGCCATCGAAATTGTGAACGGTATAGAGAATGTATCACCCATCGAGCCCGACGAGGTTCGGATGGCAGAACGATTGAAATGGCGCATTGACGATCCAAAGTGTCGAATACGTGCCGCTTGCCAGGTCCGCGTCCTACAAAACGAGATTACTGTTCGAACAACCTATTGGTAAATGGAAAACGGCAGGAGTTACCTGCCGTTTTACGATTACAATCGCTTCTGGTTGTTACTTTCGATTCATCGGATCATTTCCGGGTTGCGCTTTGATGGGTCGTCGTCCTCGTTCTGATAACATTTCTTTGAGTTCATGACGCATTTTCTTGAATTTCTTTTGCTGGTCAGAATCGAGCACCATTTCTATCGCACGGACAGTTTGATCCATTCGATCCCGTGTTACATTCCGCATTTCTCGTTTTGATTCGCGTGGCCGCTGCTGCCCATCCGTCCGATTGTTCATACCAAGATTGTCACGCTCTTTCAATGGATCGTTTCGGGCATTCAACAGAATGTTTTTTATTTGACTTTTCTGTTCGCCTGAAAGTGCAAGTTTCCCATCCATCCGCTCAATAAGTCGGTTGATCCGGGGAGTAGAGTCGTTTGCTGGTTGATCGAAATCCGGTGGAGGTGGTGCATCATTCATCGGAGGTGGGGGCAGTTTTTCTTCCGCATGAGAAGTAGAAACTGCGCATACAACAAGTACAATCGAAAACAAGTACATGTATGTGTACGTTAAGGTGCGAGCCGACATGTTGTCTCCAATTTGATTCGGAGATTGGACACAAAGAAGTGTGTTCCGTTTAAATCTCAGATTTTCGCGGAACTCGTAGACGGTGTTCCAACTGACCAGGAGAACGGTGAGTAATCGTGATGCTGATCGATGACATCGACTCCTTCGACTTTTTTCAGCTTCGCACACGCAAAGTATGTTACAGGGGTGGCGAATATCTCAATCGCAACCTTGAAAATGTAATTCGAGAGAATAACCGTTAACAGTAGACCGGTGCTCATCGAACCGGCAAAGGCGATCACACAAAACAACGTGGTGTCGATTCCCTCGCCGATAATGGTTGAACCGATGGTGCGCTGCCAGAGACGCTTCCCCTTGCTCATACGCTTCATCACCGAAAGCAACGCGTCATTCGCCCACGAACCGAACAGATATGCAATGATCGATGCTGCAACGATACGCAGGGTTGTTGTGAGAATCGAATCATACGAACTTTGCGCCATCCACTCACTCGGGTAAGGGAGTGACCCGACAAATGCGAATGTTACCACAGCGAGTAATTGTGCCGCAAGGCCAATCCAGATTGTCCGGCGGGCTATCCGAAACCCGTACACTTCAGTAAGGATATCGCCAAAGATGTACGACAACGGAAACAGAATCGTACCACCGTCAAAAGTGAAATATCCGAGCTGTACCAACTTGCTGGAAGCGATATTGGAAATCAACAGGATTGCGACGAAGAATCCAGTGATGGCGGGCAACATCCGGTACGTTGGTTGATGAATCGGTTGAGACATAACTCCTGACTCTAACAGAAAAGGGGCGGCATTGTTGCCGCCCCCAAAGATAAATCGAAATTTGCTTAACGCAAGTAGATGAGTTTCTGCTGTTGTAGATAGCTGCCAGCTTGGACGCGCAGGAAATAAACCCCACTCGAAGCCCCAATGGCATTCCACCGTAGTTCGTGGTTACCGGCTTCTAACTGTCCCGAATACAATCTCGCAACTTCTCGACCAGTTAAATCGTACACCGCAGCCGTTACTACTTGTGAACTCGGCAACGACAACATTGCGGTAGTTATCGGGTTGAACGGATTTGGATACGCTGGAGATAATGCGATTTGCTTTGGCAGTTCATTCGCCGGAGAATTCGCACCCAAGAACGAATCGGGACGACGAGTTGTAAAGCGAATCGCCCGGTTGGAACGCAAAGTATCGCAACCCGGTAATGGCTGCTTCGCATAGGTTACATTCAAACCATCGGAATGATGCCAGTTCATGATACCAACAGTCGTATAGTTGTTGGTAACATCGACATCCGATGCTTGTTGATACATAATATCGATATCGTTGTCGCCGTTCGGTCCGGTTTGATTGCGATAGATAATCACTTGAAAACGCTGTGCAACCCGGTTTTCACCTTCGATACCATACCGTGAGAAGGAACGGCCCCACTGGAATATCAAACGTCCCGTAGCGTTATCGAACCAATGCCAGACTTTTACACTGTCGGTAGTAACCGGGTCACCTGCTGTCTGAATACCTTTTAAATCGTCCCAATTAGCGGCAATCATTGCACTTGGTCCCTGTGCATTCGGCATCGGGTAGTTGTAGAAGTCGATTTGCCATGTGTTCTCAAAGCTAACCCAGCCGTTCGAGCATACGGTTATCGAATCGGCATGAATATCTCCATAGAATCGAACCGGGAAAGGTAGTCTCAGTTTGAAATTCGCATCGTCATCGAGCCAATGAAGTGTACCTTGACCCCCTTCCGATGGGTCAATGGAAGTCCACTGGTAGGTCGGGCGAGCAGTGTAACCGGTATCGATATCCTCGTAAGCATAATAGCCGTAATGATCGGGACCGGCGGGCATCCGAACGGCACGGGTACCGCAGGGAAGATTAAACTGCGCCAATGCGTAAGGTTGGTTGTTTGTGTTGTTAAAGAGAATTCGCAACGGAATCACATGACCAGCGATAATCGTTCCCGATACTCGCACTTGGAAATCGACATTAGCCATCGCATTGGGAGCGATGATTCCATTCGCCGCTGGTTGCTGGGTAATGGTTAACCCATTCGAGAAAGTCGAAACATTGATCGTACCTGCCGGTACTGCTGAAGAACCTTCGTTCTTGACTACCGCGCGCACCGTTGCCGTTTGACCCGGATTCAGCGAACCGGATAAGACCGAGAAACTCTCAACGATTGGGAAAATAAATCCGGTTGGCATCGCAAAGTCACGATTACCAGTCGCAAAGGTCAATCGCATCGGGAAAGGATTCCAATTGCTCGTGGCGATTACACGAATCCGGAATGTCAAAGTTCCCGTACCGTTCGCAGCAATCGTCGCTCCGGCGTTAGCATTGTTCACAACAACGACCCGGTCGGCTGCAAGCGAGGCTAAGGTTGCCTGAGAGTTGGCGGAGGCGGAACTCACATTCTTGATATAAACAGTCAGATCGGCTTCTTCTCCCGGCTCGGGACGACCGTTGTTGCCATCGCTCAGTCGAACGGAATCGACCCGAAATGCTGCGCCAGCTCCTGCTCCACAAATGAAGTGCTGTGTCATTGGGCGATAGTTACCACCGCGTACCGATACTTTCACTGAGTCGCCTTGATTAGCACGCATATTTAACGTTGCATAACCGCTGCTATTCGTAGTTCCAACACTTTGATAAAGATTATTCCCCACCAAAACCGAAACGACTCGATCAGATAGCGGTTGACTATTCAATGCATTTAACGCACGAACAGTAACCGTCGACATACCAGCATCGATAGTGCTCGGGAATTGTACAGTCATATCATTGGCATGACGTACCCAGAACTGCAAAGAAGGGTCGCCGAGAATATTGTAATACTTGAAGTAGGCATCCGTATAATCAGGCTCAAGCGGATACGAACGATAAAGCTCTAACTTGGAACGAAGTGAAATAAGGCCAAATTTATCGAGACCTTCCTCCAACCAACCTTGCATGAATCCGCCCAACATTGGATTGTTGTAACGGGTATTGGTGTGAAGGTGCGATGCGCCGAAGAATCCGGGGCCGCCGCGCCAAGTCGCTTGCGGACTAGCGCCGGTTTCGCACCACGCTTCGCCAAAGCACTGACCGCTGACCGTTTCAGCGTTCGCGCCGAATGCGCCAGTTTTACATACGATCGAGATAAATGGTGCTGAAAAATAGCCGGTTACTGTAGAAATATCTCCAATCCGTAACCGTGGATATAACGGTCCGCCCGCATCGCCCCAGCCCCGATAAAACACATAGGATTTACCTTGGCTGATCAGACCAGGAATGTCGCCAGGATAGGTCGGTGGATAGTAGCTTTCTTCGACGTAATAGCCGTGACTTCGTAACAAATCGGCTGCCCACCGTGAATTCATCGTTGGAGTAATCGGTGGGGCACCAGCATCGGAAAAGTTACCTGCGAAACATAACACGCTATCGGCAGCATGATTACGGAAATGCGGATCGTTCTGATGTAGAACGGTACGCCGCATGTACGTTGTCCATTGAATAATGTCGCTTCCTGAGAACCTTCCAATCAACGCTTCCGGCCATTGATCGGTTCCGCTTAATGTGACATAGGTATGATCGGTACATACATATTCATCGGTAGAACCGGTCGCTAAGAATCGATAGGTTGGAATCTGGTATTGAGCGCTGCCACGGTCGGCATCGCCTTGTAACAACACATACTCTAATGGAATTTCTTCGCTGGCATATAGTGAACTAATAACCGTCTTGATTTGATCAGCTGTTGTCCATTGAGTGCCAGTGCCAACGGTACGGACGATGACGTTGTAACCTTCTAATCTCTTCCAATTGGCAAATGCATTGAAAGTAGCGTCTAAATTCGTATTAGCTGCCCGAAGAATTAGAAAAGTGCCGGGTCGCCACAACCGCGAACGTCCGATTGAGAAATCGTCGTATCCTATGAAGAATGTGCGATATAAGTTATCCCATGAGGCGAGAATCGGTTTGTCGAGTGGCTCACCAATCGTATTTGCGGTAACTCGAATACTCAATTCCTGTACCGCCTCGATCGATCCATCCGCCAACTGACGTACCGGATACACCGTTACCGGAACGACGCCGAAATCGCGAAACACCCCCGGTGTACCAACCACTACTTGTGGTTGATCCTGGGTAGACATCGTTGCATTCACGGAAAATTCGGGATCGACCACCCGGGCAATCGAAGTGCCGAGGGTCGAAACGGGTATGTTTCGAGCATTGACGATTGATGCCGTCGCACTTGCTGTCACTGCGGAGTTAAACGGAAGAAATACCGTGAGACTGGTGATATCGGGCGAACCGACCGGAGCCTGCGATTCCGATGCACCGCCCAGCTCAATCGCCACACCGTTACTTCGGTTCGATACGGTAAATCCTTCGATTCGTATGGTAAACGTCGCCTCTAATGCGCTACGGCTCGCGATCTCGATTTGTGGCGCAATATGCGATGCATTCGGGTCAAAACCGCTTTGCAGGGAGTAGTAGCGGGATGCCGGGGGGGGTGCGCTGGCAAACGCAAGCATGGTAAGCAACATACCAAACAGCCAGAACGTACGTTTCATGAGTTCCTCCTCATCGTTAACCGTGCCGTTGAAACAAAACGTTCCACGACCGATTCATCTGTGGAATTGGTTGTGTTTTAAACAAAGACTTACACTCGAAGATAATACGCAATCACTCCAAAAGAAACACTCCGAACAGTGGAAAATAAGATTTACCAAGATAATCCAAAACCTGTCAGAAATGGGCAAAATGTATCAAATGGGCAATCAATTGCTTTCCGCCAAATCTTGGAGATAGGGTCGCATTTTCTTTAAAGAGTTTGTCAATGGCAAAAGCTACCTTGAAATATTGAAGAATCTATTCCATTCGTTATATTCTGGACATGACAACTGGTAACCGCAAACACAAGATCAAGATACTACTCTCCGGGGGAGGAACCGGGGGACATGTCCAACCAGCCTTGGCTATCGGTGAGGAAGTTAAACGGTTACAACCCGATGCCGATATTCGTTACACTGGTGCCGGTACTCCTGAATGCGACATCGTTTCGCAGATTTTTCCGTTTGTTGCGCTTTCAGCCGTCGGAATGCCTTCGATTCGATCGTTTGCCTTTCTCAAATTCGCATGGACTGTTCTGCTTGGTACACTCAAAGGGGTTTTGTTTGTTTTACGGTTTAAACCCCATGCACTGTTTGCCACCGGAGGGTTTGCCTCCGCTCCAGCTGTATTTGCAACAGTGATAGTGTCTCGCTTACATCTGCTCCTTCGAAAAATCCCGATTTATCTGTTTGAACCGAATGCCGAACCTGGACGAATGAACCAATTGGCGGCGCGTATGGCGGATCGCATCGCGGTAGTGACTGAATCCGCCCTCCGCACAATGCCGCAGCCAACCGTTGTCGTAGAAGGGTATCCCGTCCGTTGGGAGTTCCGGGCGGTTGATCGTACGTATGCTCTTACCAAATTGGGATTACCGGAAACTGCCAAAGTGGTTCTTGCTTTTGGTGGCAGTATGGGCGCGCGCACCTTAAACGAAGCCGTCGTAAAGCTTTGGAAAATCATGAGATCCGATCCATCGCTTTACTTTATCCATGCGGTCGGGCGGCGGGAATCGTTCGATTACCACGCTGTCGAGGAGACCGAAGCGCTGGCGCGAGAACAGGGTGTGGCTGAAGATACCCGGTACTTACGGGTACGAAGTTTCGACGATATGACGATTCCCTACTCGGCGGCGGATATTGTGATTACCCGCGCCGGAGCGGGAACCCTTGCCGAAATCTGTGAGCGGGGTTGTGTATCGATTATCATCCCGAAATCGAATCTTCCTGGTGACCACCAAGCTGCCAATGCGATGGTGCTCCAACAAGAGTCTGCCGCCGATGTTATTTTCGAGCGAAGTAAAATTACCGATAATCACGAAGTACTTGAATGGGTAAATCACGAAGAGCTGGCGGCACACCTCCGCTGGTTGCTCGGAGATGCTGCAAGTCGAGAAAAGATTCGCTCCAATGCTTTACGTATGGCGACACCCAACGCTCGCAGACTAATCGCTACCAATCTAATCGCATTAGCCAACAGAAATTATACTGAAGTAATTAAGCCGAATCGGAGTAGTGAAACAAGCACGAATTGGAAGAATTCACCAATCGGTCTCACTCCGTCTGCGCTACGCGCCCGTTTGGAAAAAGAGCTATCGTTTTATTGGAGTGACTTACTGCCAGCACGGGTATTGGATTTACCGGAAAAGCCGCTGCCGACTATGGAAATGCGCGACCGGATCGAAGATCTTTCTTATTACACCTATCGCGGCAATGCTCTTCTGTCGGCAGGAAGTTGGGAAACCCGTAACGAAGGAATCAAACTCACCGCGTTGTGCGCTGACCGTTCGGTTTTACCGATACTTTACGCATGGATCGAAGATAGGCGACCAGTATCGAAACTTGCCCGAAGGTTGGGCGGTGATTTTCAGACAGTAGGATTTTTACGGCGAAATGCGGTAGCTGCCTTGCCCGCTTTCAATTGGTGGGATGAAACAATTCTCCACACATTGGAATCGGCACTCGATGACCCCTATTGGGAAGTACGTACTGCCACCGCGAAAACAATGACCCGGTTGCCCCCTGACACACCGCCACTAATGCGCGATTGGATGGTGCAGTCTATAGTCAAAAGATTACCTACCGAGCGTAACTATGAAGTGCGTGCGGCGTTTTGGTTAGCGCTCGGAGAAATATGTCCTGCTTTGCCGCCAGCCGAGTTGATACACCTTGATTTGATTCATCGTAACGACTTGGTCCGGACGTCGTTAATGTTGGCGCTCGAGCGATTGGAGCTGCGCGGTATCGGGCTATCTGACGAGTATGCTGATTTCATCCACCGGGAGCTGTTGTTGACAAGCAGTCAATTTGTACCGAACTTCCTTTTACGACGAGCGGCAGCCCGCTTTATGACAGCCCATCGGGAATCGCGATGATATACTGGTTAGCAACAATTGTTTCAACAACAATTCCGGGATTAGGTTTTTTCCGGATTGCCCAGTTTATATCCTTTCGTTCGATTGCCGCGGCATTAACAGCGCTCCTTCTCGCAATCTGGTTAGGTCCCCGCTTCATTCTCTTTTTACATCGGCGTGGTTTGCGTGACGTCCCGAAAGGGTTTACTGTCGGAGATGCCGAATCGAAAAAAGGTACACCAGTGATGGGTGGTTTGCTTACAGTGATTGTTCTACTCGGCTCGGCACTACTTTGGTGCGATCTATCTAATCACTTTATCCAAGTACTCTTTGTTGCCACCCTCTTTTTTACATGGATGGGAGCTCGTGACGATATCGGCAAAATAAAGCAAGGACGCGGGGAGGGGGGGCTGTCTCAAGTCGCCAAACTGGCGTTGCAAGGTGCGTTCGGTATCGCCCTCGGGTGGTACATCGGTTACTCCGAATTTTCCCCATGGCCCGATGTGTTTCGCACCGAGATTTATCTCCCCTTTGTGAAACCGGCGATCTACGGTGGCATCGACATCGATCTCAAATGGTTCTACATTCCCTTTGTCGTATTAACGATGATGTTTATCTCGAATTCGGTGAACATCGCAGATGGTCTCGACGGGTTAGCGATTGTTCCTTCATTAGTAGCCGCCGGTGTCTTTAGTTTTCTCGCTTATGTGATTGGAACCCGCGACGAAGCCTTTTACTTGTTATTCCGCCACATCATCGGCACCACGGAAATCACGGTGTTTTTAGCTGGATTCGTTGGAGCAGGGATCGGTTTCCTCTGGTTCAATTGTTACCCTGCACAACTTTTTATGGGCGATACCGGTTCCCTCTCATTGGGTGGAATCCTTGCTACTACGGCAATTCTATTGAAGCAGGAGGCAATGTTTCTCTTTGCTGGAGCATTTTTCGTGGTGGAAGGTCTGTCGTCTGTCATTAGTCAGAGAATTGGTCATGAATGGCTGGGACGACGATTAATCTCTCGTGCGCCGTTGCACCATGCTTTCCAACATGCCGGGCTCTCCGAACCGAAAGTGGTTGTTCGGGCATGGATTCTCTCGATACTCGCTGGGCTACTTGCCCTCGCAACTCTGAAAATCCGGTAATAGAAATGTCATTAGCGATCTACACCAGCGAAATCACAAAAGTGTTTCCCGGCAAGCGTAAAATACCACCGGTTACAGCACTCGATGGTCTATCGTTTTCAGTAAATCATGGGGAGCTGTACGGTCTGCTCGGTTTGAATGGTGCTGGTAAATCGACTGCAGTAAAAATTCTAACAACTTTGTTACCACCTACTTCCGGGAAAGCACAAGTGCTCGGATTTGACCCGATTACCCAAGGCAAACTTCTTCGTCCAAAAATCGGCTTAGTTGCGCAAGCGGTCTCTTTGAACGAACATGCAACCGTCCGCGAGAACTTCGATTTATTTGGAAATCGTTATCCTGAGGCGAAGGCGAATGTTGCGACAGAACGCGATATTCTCGCCGATGTTTTCGAGATTACGGAATTCATGGATCGCGGTGTTCGTGAGTTGTCCGGGGGAATGCGTCGAAAGGTCGATGTCGCGGTTTCCTTATTGCATCGCCCGGAGTTGCTGTTTCTCGATGAACCGACACTGGGACTCGACGTTCCCTTCCGCCGGAACCTGTGGCAGCATCTAAGCCGGGTAGTGAAAGAGCGTAACATGACGATTCTATTAACCACACACTATTTAGAAGAAGCCGACCGTATCTGTAACCGGGTTGGCATTATCCATCAAGGAAAACTTGTTGTTGAGGGAACACCCGGCGAGTTAAAGGTTGCACTTGCGAACACTACTGGAGCTGAAGTTACCCTCGACGACGTCTTTTTGCATTACACCGGTGTTTCGCTAGCGGAAGAGAAAGAAGCGGCATAGTGGCAATGCAACAATTCATGACCGATGTTTGGGCAATTGCGTGGGATCGACTACGGTCACAGCTTCGGGTTCGGGTTTGGATTGCGATGGAGTTCATCGAGCCGATAATGTGGCTGGTACTCTATAGCCAATTGTACACCGATCAAGTAACAAAGTCGTTTTTGGGTTCACAAACTTATCTCGATTATTTCGTACCCGGTTTGATTGTAATGGGGTGTTTCTTTTCCGCCTCCTGGTGTGGATTAGCGCTTTTGGATCGGATGCGCTCCGGGTTTATCAATCGACTATTGGTAACGCCAATTTCTCGCATGGCAATCGTACTGGGGTACTCGGTTGCACTCATCATTTCGCTCTGGTGGCAAATTGTTGTCATCATGATAACTGCCGTCGTGCTGGGATGGCGACCACCATTGTCCATCGAGTTGTTCGGATCCATCATTATTGTTACAACTTTAATAGGATTAGCATTTAGCTCGCTCTCATTTGTTCTGACATTCATCGGACAAAACGAAGATGCCATAATCCCGGTGCTGAATTTTGTTCAACTTCCGATGTTATTCCTCTCGGGTATTTTTCTACCGTTGTCAGTATCACCAGTTTGGGTTCAGTGGGCGGCTCAATTCAATCCGTTGGGGTGGGCACATCACTCGTTAACGTTGCCAAATCAACCGGATGGCGTCGTGGCAATAGGTTGGATCGGGGTCTTGTTCCTCTTCGCTCTGGCATGTCTTTGGTTAGCATATCGTACGATACGTCCGCTCAAGTAAACAACCATCGATACTAAATATGGGCGGGAAATCATCCCCGCCCATTAAACAAGCTTCGCGTTTACTTCTGTTTTAGCTCCTCGACCGGAATCACTTTTGTCGGAACGCTGTCTTGCTGTTTTTGGACTTGCTGGGTATTGCGCTCACCCGGAGCACAAGAGTTCGCCATTCAAGTCGAAACACCGAAACGCGGCAAAATCCATCGCTGCAAGGCAAACCATGCAATAAAAAATATGATGATCCAAAGCCCATCACTCATCCCTTTACTCCATTTCATAGATTCTCTCCCATTGCAGAATGATACGTAACTCAAGCGCGATTAAAAAGTTACTCAAACCACGACTCATCATTATTCGGTTGCATAGCAAATAATAAGAAAAGGGCGCATTGCTGCGCCCTAATCTAACTATATTGGTATTCGATTGATTATCGGAGCAGAACCAGGT
>JAOTSC010000027.1 GCA_030247525.1 bacterium
GCTCAAATCGAATCTGTCATTGATATTGCACCCAAAATCACACACATAGATTCGCACCATAATTTTCACCGATTTGATAGTTTAAAAGATGTATACATTCGAGTAGCAAAAAGGTACGGTTTAGCTGCACGTGGTGGCAATCGAAAATATTGTAAACGACTATCTCTGCAAGGAGTAAAATCAGCCGATTATTGCGAAAGTGCATGGTCTCGAGGGGAAATAAGTGCATGGAATTTTCTCAGTTTGGTTACTGCCACTTTTAATGAATTAAACGATTTTGCAATTGTAGAGATCATTACTCACCCAGGATTTTTTGATTGCTCACTTCAGACTTTATCCAGCTTGACTAATCAACGTAACGAAGAACTAAAGGTTTTGTCGTCAACTGATTTGATAAAACAATTAGGTAAACAAAATATTAAACTAGTCAGTTACGAAGAGTTAAATCATCGCTAAGTAGCGCTGTAAGCTGCCAGTTGTGACAACATACTCCGATTGGATGTTTCTTACGCTGTGTGGCAACGTGGCGCACTTTCTGGAAGGGGAATTAGCGAACAAAGTAGCTCGTCTGCAACCTGCGACTTTCGGTGTTATTGATCCCACCTGAATGGTTGCAAAAAAGCAACCCGTCAAGAACCTGCGACTTTGAAGAGTAATTGAGTGCTTTGGATGACTCCACATCGTGATTAATGAGCTTGTAACCGGAATCGAAGAAACCTTGTTGTGATATAGCCGGAGTTGGAAATATCTGCTAACCATTGATAATTACTTGATTACGAGCCGGTCTTGTCAGTTGCTTAATGCGTAAAAAGTCTTTTCCCTCTCTACCAAGTACGAGAATGTTGTTTCAAGTTTCTATTCAAGGCGTGCCCACGAATTCAACCCACGACCAAACTAAGAATACAAAGCAATCATCACCTCTCTGAGACACCCTCTCAAAATCTAACTCTTGAATTCTCCTTACCTCGATTTCTTCGGGGTGAGGAATTTCTGTGCTCGAGTTGCATAGGTTAATATATTTTAACCATCTTGATCTCACGAAAGGAGGGGGTATGTCTCGCCCAGAATTGAGTGCACCGCAACAAAAGTACCTCACATGGATCGCCAAGATTATTGCCAAAACCGGCCGATCGCCGACTCTGGAAGAGATTGGTGAACACTTCGAGTCTTCAGCGGTGAATGCATACAAGATTGTTGAGATCCTGGTTCGGAAGGGGTATCTCCGCAAATCCGGCTCTGGCCCAGTACGGGAATTGGAGTTAATCGATGAGGAAGGGACAACCGTCCACTCTGGTCAACTCCCGATTATCGGTCGTGTCGCTGCCGGTTCGCCGCTGTTGGCCGTTGAAAACAGAATTGGGTATGTATCGCTGGACGACACTTTTTCACGACGTGGGGCATCCTATGCGCTTCTGGTAAAGGGTGAATCCATGATCGATGCGGGTATCCTCCCTGGCGATAAAGTGATTGTCCGGCAACAGGTAACTGCAGAAAAAGGTCAGATTGTGGTGGCGCTGATAAATGACGAAGCGACAGTAAAGAAATACTACCCTTTGGCCAGCGGAAAGGTCCGGCTCAAGGCTGAGAATCCCAATTTTGATGACATTGTAGTTTCTGCAAATGAGTGTTCGATTCAGGGTATTGTCTTAGGTAGCTACCGGGAGTTCAAATAAGCCATGGTTGTAGGCTTTTCATCACCAGCACAGGACATGATCGCCGATAATGTTTCGTTACATCGGTATCTGGTCCCCCATCCTCTCAATTCGATGTTTGTCGAGATGAGTGGTAACTCAATGCGTGGTGTGGTGAATACAGCAGACCTACTGATCGTCGAACGATCGAATCAAGCAAACCCCGGTCAGATCGTACTAGCACAAATCGATGGCCAGTACATGATTCGTTTCCTTGGAAGAGACCGCAACGGATTCCTCCTGTACGGAACGATGCGCAACGAACAGCCGGTTCGCCCTTCCACCGATATTGCCATCGTCGGCATTGTGACTGGTCTCGCCAGACGATTCCAGAGCAACACTCCCAAACGCAAAGAATCCAGTTAACCATCCTTCTTAGTACTTACGATCCAGACGTAACCGCTAATGAAGGCAGCGGTGAAAGCAAAGAGTATTCACTTTTCATTCAGGACCAAGCATGAATATCGAACGACTGACAAATTACGATTTTCCAGAAGACATGATTGCCGGTTGGCGCAAGCTGGGGATGAATGAACTCCAGCCGATCCAGGCACAAGCTATTCTGAAATACAAGCTGTTCAATGGTAACAGCATGATAGTATCGGCACCCACTTCCTCGGGTAAGACCTTCGTAGGTGAGCTGGCAGCCGTCCACCAATCGATCGACAAAAAGAAAACAGCATTCCTAGTCCCGCTGAAAGCAATCGCCGAGGAGAAGTTCCATACTTTCCAGCAGATGTACACTTCAGCCGGAATCAAGGTAGTCATTTCTACTCGAGACCATAAGGAGTTTGATGCCGACATTGAGAATGGCAAGTTCGATATTGCGATTCTCGTGTACGAGAAATTCTTCCAACTACTCAACAGTAATAAGGGATTTCTGAGCAGCCTGGGACTCGTCGTTATCGATGAGTTGCAGATGCTGGCCGATTACAGCCGTGGTACCACATTGGAAATGATTCTGACTCATCTGAGGATGCAACGCTCGAGATTAGGATTCCAGATTGTAGGATTATCGGCAGTATTGGGAAATCACCGCCTGGTAAATGAGTGGTTGGGAATCGACCTACTCCATTCAGAACGCAGACCGGTAGAGCTTCGGATCGGTTATCTCTATAAAGGGGTGTTTCATTTTAAGTCGATGAATGATCACTCAACCGGTGAAGAGATGATTCTTGCAAGACCACCGCAGGAGCGTGATGCCGTACTGTACTCAGCCGTCGCACATTTTTCGGAACTGGGTGAGCAGACTCTGCTGTTTCTAAAGGATAAAAACTCCGTTCGAAACATAGCGTCCGCACTGGCGGGATGGGTCACTGCTCCACCTGCCGAAGAAGCGCTGGCTGAACTTGAAAACCTGGAAGAGACTCATTCCCGGGATGAATTGGCAGTTCTCCTGCAGCACGGAGTGGCAATTCATCATGCCGACATGACGAGTGAAGAGCGTGAACTGGTAGAACGACACTACCGGAATCGCAGCATCCAGGTACTGGTGTCCACGACTACACTCGCCATGGGTGTCAATCTGCCAACTAAAAATGTTTTCATTGAATTGCAACAGTGGCGATACGATCCCAAATACAAGAAACTCGATACGGTCGATCTTCCGAAGGGTGAGTTTGAGAACATGGGTGGCCGTGCTGGTCGCTTCCAACTGGAAGATGATTTTGGTCGAGCGATCGCACTGGCGGATTCGATCGTGGAACGCGAGCAAATTAAGAGATTCTATCTGGAGGGTGACCTGGAGGAGATTAAACCCAACCTTTGGCGCTCCTCGATGGCTACCACTGTTCTTGGTGTGGTCTCCCTGCTTGGTGGTGGTTCCATTCAGCAGATCAAAGATTACCTCCAGAATTCCTTGAGCTGGCATGTACATCAAGCTAATGAGTACGAAAGGAAAGAACTCGGATATGAACTCGAAGCCGCCATTAATTACTGTATTGCCGCAGAAGTCGTAATTGCCAACCAGGATGATCGGCTGACGTTAACCGAATTTGGTGTCGCAGTTGCCGGTATGGGTATTCGGGTGGAAACAGCCAATACCCTGAAAAAGTGGTTGACCAACCGCAGTGACTTACCAATCAACTCGATCGAGGCGTTCCTATTCTCGATTCTTACAATGGATGGTCAGGAAGGATTTCTCAATTTCTCTACTTCTGAGTTCAGACAGTATGGTGACAGATATCTGAGGAACGTGACTGAGCAGATTGGCTCCCACGGAAAATCGTTGTTTGAACAGATCTGTGAAAACACGCTGGATAGTTATAATCGGGCTAAATCCTGCAAGACTGCCTTAATGCTGAGTGATTACATCGGATCGCTTAGTAACAAAGAATTAGAGAAGCGGTATCAGGCATATTTTGGAACCATTCGACGAGTCGCTGAACAAATCTCCTGGGTATTATCCAGTGCAGCAGAGCTGGCTAAAACACTTCAGTGTCCGGCCGAATGGCAGAAATCCCTGGTTCAATGTGCCATGCAGATCCAGCACGGTATCTCTGAGGATGGATTGTTTCTGGCACAGCTCAAGATTCCCAGACTGGGCCGCGAGCGCATCCGGAAATTGGTCAATGATGGGATCACGAATGAGAAGCACGTTGTAGAAGCAGGATTTGAGTATTTGGCCAAGCTGGTAACCAAGCCGGTAGCGCAAAGTCTTATGGATTACTTCGAACGTAACCAAGATCAAACTCGGTCTGATAACTCATCCAAACAGAAGGCTGGTGGCGAATTGAGCGCTTCTAATGTTCAGAGCAATGGTGGTACCGGGATCATTGTCAACAACAACCACGGAACAATTGTCATTCACCAGAGCGCCGAACCAGTGTTACCGAGCGGTGACATAAACTCGAATGGCGAAGATTTATCTGCGCTTCCACTCACAACCTGGCAGCAGGAGGTCACCCAGCGGCTGGAACGACTCCCGGCTCCAGAGTTACGGGAACTATACAATGAAGTTCGCGTAATGCGACATAACCGAATTCAGCCCGCTCGGGATACTGCGCGATCGGCTAAAACTGTACAACAATTATCCGATGCTGCGATCAAACTGCAGGGTGAGTATCGTTCGTTCCAGCAGTTTCTGCTTGAGCACTTTCATGCCGTTCTACTTCAGAATCTGGATTTGGAGTTTGCGGTAATTGCCAAACCCCGCAAAGCGATGGAATCGGTTCGGACTAGTTTTCAAGCGCTAATTGACATTATCACCCAAGCAGTAAATCGGCTTGGAAATCTACTCAATAAGTTCAAGACGTCTCCCGAGGAGTTACTGCTGGAAGCGATCACCATCTGCAAGCCAGTGATGAACGGTACGGCGATTGATACAAGCGGACTAGCCCCTGATGTCGACCGTGTTGAGTCGATCTTTGCGCGGCAAGGTGTAATTGAGGCGTTTTCGAATCTGCTGCGCAATGCGGAAGCGAGTCTCGCATCAGTAAAGCAACCAAAGGTAATCCTTACATCCCGGATCAGTGATGAACGAACAATTATCGGCATTCAGGACAATGGTCAGGGGATTCCATCCACAAAGCAATCCCAGATTTTCAAGGATGGGTTTTCGACCAAGGGATCCGATGGATTTGGACTAGCACATGTCAAACAGACCGTGGAAGCGCATGGTGGTTCAGTCACTCTGGTTTCCAGTAAACCACGCCAGGGAACGATGTTCGAGGTCGTACTATGACAGCGAACAAAATGCGGATACTGCTGGTTGAGGATAATCACCAACACCGTCAAATGTTGAAAGAGATTCTCTACGGTAAATGTGAAGTTGACTGCGCGATTCATTATACCCAGGCAAAGGACAAGCTCAAAAGAAACCAATATGAGCTGGTACTTCTCGACCTGATGCTGCCACAGCGGGATGGATCACCCGTACTCGAAGATGGATCATTGGGCTTGTCATTGCTGCGCTTGATTCGAGATACCGAACCTCTATTACCAGTAGTAGTCATTTCTGCACTGCAGAATACTTCAACTACACTCCAGATTCTGAAACTCGGTATCGCTGACTTTATCGTGAAAGACGAACTGGAGGAGCAGCTCCCAGTTGTATTGAAACGAGCCGATCTGATACGCCATGGACGGGTCGACAATCTTCTGCTGCGCCATTACCAGCACTCGGATCACAACAGCAAGTTCGTGTTCGCTGACAAGACGATGAAGAAAATCGACGAGTTAATCTCGATCTACTCAAATAACAGCTCTTCTGTTCTGATCCTTGGTGAATCGGGAACCGGTAAAGAGGTAATTGCCCGCGAGATTCACGAGCGAAGTTCCAGATGTAACGATCCGTTTATTGACATCAACTGTGGTGCCATCCCGGAACATCTGCTCGAATCTGAACTGTTTGGACACGAGAAAGGTGCCTTCACCGGTGCCGATCGGATGAAGAGTGGTCTGATCGAATTAGCCCAAAATGGTACGCTGTTCCTGGATGAAATCGCAGATCTCTCTCTAGTCACCCAAGTAAAGCTGTTACGATTTCTGCAGGAGCGAACGTTTCGTCGCATCGGTGGTGCAAAGATTCTTGCGGTCGATGTCAGAATTATTGCTGCAACCAACAAAGACATTGGGAAAGAAATTGCTGCCGGGCGATTCCGAGATGACCTTTACTACCGACTTAGCGGTGTTGTCTTGCAAGTTCCCCCATTGCGTAGCCGTAAGAGTGACGTTCCGGTCCTGGTAAAGAGCTTCTTACAGCAAAGTCACAAGGGGAGTGAGATTGAGATTGACTCCAAGATTATGAAACAACTGCAGCGCTACGATTGGCCCGGCAATGTGCGTGAATTGCAGAGTGTGATACAACGGTTTGTCGTCATGTCCAATGGGAAGGCAATCAACAGCAAGCTCTTAACTGCGATGCTGGCAAAGCCGAACAGTGATGCGCACCATGAAGTATCAGATGCAGATAAAGTGGAAATCGATAATCTGATGGTACTGGAGAAAGCTGCGATCATACGAGTACTGGCAACCAGTCTCAATCAGAAAGTTGCTGCGCAAAGGCTGGGGGTGGCAGTTTCTACGTTGCGCAGAAAGATGCGTGATCACCTGTTAGTTAAAACCGCGAAAAAGAATAAGTCGCTTTCCACCCACGTCCGAACTGAACAGATAAGTGAAACCAGAACTACCGGAATACCACAGCTATTATTGCAATTTAAGAAAGGTCAATCATTTACAACAAGAGAAGCGATGGAAAGGCTGGGAGGGATAAGTAGGAAACATGCGACTACAATTTTGAATCGACTCATCGAAGCTGGGAGAGTAAAGAGAGTGTCAAAAGGATTATATCGATTCATTTGATTGCCGATTTAACCAAGTCCAACAAGCTACAGTAGGCAAGTGACAGCAGCTAAGCTTCATCTGCTTAATTTTTGATCATTATTATAATACGATGAACATCGAGTCTAGTATCAATTTATGGTAAACGGTTACAAAATCTTCTTAGATATGTTCTGTTCTCCATGAAACGTCTTTCATGATACATCAATCCTCTAGAACACTTAACCCTTTCGATTTTAGAGTTCAACCAATATTTTTGACTTCCGTCAAAAAATCGCTAGTGATGAATCAATATCTTACTAATTGTTCTACAATTGGGAGAGGGTATGCGCATTATTCTAATCGTGATTGTTTTAGCAATCTCACAGTTTAGCATGGCATCGATCTGTATTGATTGCCACAAATCGAAAACACCTAACATCGTTTCTGATTGGCAACTCAGCAAACACAGCCAAAATGGCATTGGATGTGAAGCTTGCCACGGAGAGGATCATAAAACTTCAACGGATTTCGCTAAAGTAAAATTGCCAACACCGGAAACCTGCAAACTGTGTCATGAAGAGCAAGTTGCACAATTCAGCAAGGGTAAACATGCACTTGCTTGGGCAGCCATGAAGGCAATGCCAAGTTTTCACTCACAACCGGATGCATCCAATGGAGGAACCAAAGGGTGTGCAGGATGTCATCAAATCGGTCTGAAATCAGTTGACGAAATAAAAGAATTGAAGAAGACCAATGGTGGGTTTGGTGTTGCATCTTGTGATGCCTGCCATACTCGTCACACCTTCTCCGTTACAGAAGCAAAGCAACCACAGGCATGTCAAACCTGCCACATGGGTTTCGACCACCCACAATGGGAAATGTACTCAAATTCGAAACATGGTGTTCGTGCATTACTAAAACAGTCGCACACGATACCCGAAGGAAGTGCGGCTCCGACTTGTCAGACTTGCCACATGCAAAGTGGAAATCATGAAGTAATGACAGGTTGGGGATTTCTTGCGGTTCGTTTACCCCTACCGGAAGACAAACAGTGGAAGGATGATCAGGTTACCATTCTGCAAGGTCTTGGAGTGCTAGATCCTGATGGAAAACCAACTGGTCGTCTTGATGTCGTCAAGGGTGCCAAGGTTGCTCGACTTACTCAGGAAGAGTTTGATGCACAACGCAATAAGATGATAAAAACCTGCAATGAGTGTCACTCGGAACAGTTTGCAAAAAATGAGTTAGCACATGCCGACTCAATGATTAAAGCTGCTGATCACGTATTAGCAGAAGCTATACGCGAGGTTGCTGGATTGTATAAAGATGGTTTGCTGAAAAAACCTGCAAACTATGCATATGCGTTCCCAGATCTGTTAAACTTCCATGATTCACCAACGGTAATCGAGCAGAAGTTGTTCAGAATGCACTTAGAGTATCGCATGAGAACTTTCCAGGGTGCATTTCACATGAATCCAGATTATACAAACTGGTACGGCTGGAGTGAACTTAAACAGACACTTTCTGAAGTAAAGGAAATGGCTGTCGAAATGCGCCGAAAGCATTAAGTTACAATCGTCTGAGAAGTTCAGCTTGCCACAATCGTAATCATATTCATGGCAGCATTTTAATCATACCCCTCAGTAACAGTGAGGGGTATGTTTGCTTTAGTACATCATCACCATTAAATCGATATAACTTTCGGATCAAGCATTCTAACTTTTTAATTCCGCACAAAATCAAAAACTGTCTTCAAAGCAGCAGTTAGCAGAACGACTGCAAGTAGTTTACGCAGAATCCTTGAGGAAAATCGATTTGCACCCCAGTAGGAACCGATGAATCCCCCTAGGGCAGCAATCGCCAGAAAACCAATGGAAGCAGTCGTTACCGTTACGCCGGTGAAAAATCTTCCAGCCAATCCTGCAATCGAATTTAACAATATGAACCCAGCTGCAATGGCAGATGTTTGAGAAGGTGTTGCCCAATTCAGTAAGATGAACATTGGGCTGATCAGTATTCCCCCACCAATGCCCAGCACCCCCGAAATGTATCCTACGCCTGCTCCTAGTATTGGTAGTAAATAAATGTGGATCTTATCAACAATGACTTTGGATGGCGTACTTTCGGGGCGAAGCATGAGAATGGCTGCATAGGTCAATAAAGTTGAAATCATCACCATGTATGGCTTTCGATCGATCGTCAACATTCCACCAAGAAATGAAGCCGGTACGGATGTGATGATTAGTGGTAGCAGCAGACGCCAGGAAAACTGCCTCGCCTTCATGAAGTGAAATAGTGCGATTGCCGATACGACGACGTTAAGGAGTAAGGAAGTCGTACCAATGAAGCGGTTCGAAAAGGAAAACAAGGTTAAGACTGCAATGTAACCGGTCGCCCCACCATGTCCCACGGAAGAGTATAACATCGCTACGACAAAAACGCATAACCCGATTGGAAGTAGTTCCATGTCATGACTTACTGTGATCGACTTTTATCGGCGAACCAACGCTAACAGTGCCGCCGGTGAGTACCCGTGCAAAAATCCCCTCGCGCGGCATGACGCAATCCCCTACCTGATAGTAGATGTTGCACCGCGCATGACACTCTTTTCCAATTTGCGTGATTTCGAGTCGAACGTTCTCAATGGAGACAAGATCTCCGATTTGTAATTGCGACAAGTCAATGCCCAACGTCGTAATGTTCTCGGCAAAACTTCCAGCTGTGACGGTTGCTCCAAGCTGCTGCATTTTCGCAACGCTTTCCATTGGTAGCAGGCTGACCTGGCGATGCCAATTGCCGGCATGTGCATCGCCCTCAATTCCCCATTCGGGCAGCATGACGACTGTGGGTACATTCAATTTGGGTGTTCCCTTTGTCTCGCTGATCGATAGCGCAACAATCGTTCCTGTAGACATTGATCAACCTCCATGTCGTGAAGACAGCCACTGAAAACTGGCGGTAGCGCCAGCGGGAAGGACTTCACACGCTTCCGGGAAATGTAACAAGGCATTCGCCACGGCAATCCCGCTGAGCATGTGCGACTCTTGCGCTGACATCGGAGTAATTTCGTAATGATCGTCAGCCCAAACTGCTACTACGCGAACGAAATCAAGACGACCCGCTTTCTTCGTGATTGGCTGCATCAAGATCCCGCTTTGCATGGGTAGCACTGCCGCCGTTGACCCCATTAATTTCCGTATTGCCGGCAGGACAAACTGCTCCAAAGTCACCATCACGGCAACGGGATTACCCGGCAATCCAAAAAACAACTTGGGACGTGACTTCGTTCCATGGGTGCCGAAAAATAACGGTTTCCCCGGTTTGATGGCGACCTTCCAGAACTTCTCCGCAATGCCTAACTCTAGCGCTGCCGTCCGAATGAAATCGTACTCGCCCATCGAAATGCCACCGCAGGTTACGACGATGTCAGAATGTTTCATCGCAAGCCGCAATGACTGCAACGTTGCAGACAAATTGTCCGGCAATCGATAAGTCGTTCGTGGTGCAATGCCGAGTTGTGAAAGCTCAGCAGTTACCATCGGTAGATTCGAATCGTAAATCTGTGAAGGACGATCGAGTGTTTTTCCGACCACGACCAATTCATCACCAGATGAGAAAAGGCTGATTCGTGGTTTGCGAATGACGTTCACGCGCGACATGCCAAACGTTGCCAACATTCCGATGACGGAAGGCGTGATTTTGGTGCCTACGGGTAACAGTTCTGTGCCTTTGAGGACTTCCCTTCCGGCATGACGTATGTTCTCACCAACGATTGGTGTGCGATTCAACGATACTTTCCCGCCAACTTCCAGTTCCTCCCGCATGATGACCGAATCAACCCCTGGTGGAATCGGCGCGCCGGTAAGCACCTTGACCACCCCGTTAACCGGAAGGCATTGTTCCGAATGTTCGCCAGCTCGTATTGATTCGAAGGGGTGTAACGTTACTGGTTCCTTTGTCGTGACTTCACGAAAATCATCCGCACGAAATCCATAGCCATCCACGGCAGAGTTGTCAAATCTAGGCAAAGAAAATGGCGCCACGAGCGGTTCTGCGAGATAATGTCCCAATGACTTACTCAAAGTCATGACGCGTGATGGCAACGTGACGGAATTTGCCAATACTTCACTCAAGGCTTCCGCATGCTGCATCATCGTTTTGCTCGTTTCTCTTCATCCTTCCATGAACCGATCCCTTGAATCATTGGAAAGGCATGCAGCAATCCTGGGAACAGGGCATCCAATGACTCAGCGACCCCCTTCTTGGACCCAGGCAAATTCACGATGAGCGTGTTCTTGCGCAATCCTGCCTTGCCACGCGAAAGCATAGAATATGGAGTGCGCGATTGACCAAATGCTCGAATTGCTTCAGGAATGCCAGGAATCTCACGGTCAATGATCTCAGACATTGCTTCAGGAGTTGTATCGCGAGGGCTGAAGCCTGTCCCACCGGTGGTTAGAATGAGGTCGACCTTCCGTTCATCACAAAGATTATTGATCGTTGAAACAATGATCGACTTTTCATCCGGGATGATCAAATACTCTTCCACAGCCATGTCATGTTGCGTCAATCGCTCCATGATCGCCTTACCAGATGAATCACTTTTCTTGCCGGCGGCAATCGAATCGGACATGACGATGACTGCTGCCGTCAGTGTCCGTTCAAGGTTCTCATGAAAGTCTGATTTTCCGCCGCGTTTCTCAAGTAACTTGATTTCGCCGATCAGCAACGATTCATCAATCATCTTCAACATGTCATAAAGTGTCAGTGCCGCAACCGATGCCGCCGTTAGCGCTTCCATTTCGACACCGGTCTTTGCGATGCTTTTCACCGTGATCGTTGTGATGATGACCGTTCCTTCAATTCTGAAGTCCACACCGACAAAGTCAATGGGGATTGGATGACAATACGGAACGATGGACGGCGTTTGCTTTACTGCCTGCACCGCGGCAACCTTTGCGACCTCCAATGGATTCCCCTTAGGGATGGTGCCAGCATTGATACGCTGTAACGTCAATTCAGAAACATGGATTCTTGATTCTGCTTTGGCCGTTCGCAATGTCGAGTACTTATGAGATATGTCGAGCAATCATCCTCCAATCCGAAGCATCGTTCGGTTATCCATCGTATCGTCCACGACGCCGTGTGCCTCCATCTTTTGTCCAAGTGCCGATTGAATGGCGTCGAGTAAATCACGCTCACTGGCACCTGATCGCATGAGATCACGCAGGGAGACCTCATGCGCATGAAACAGACACGCTTTGATCGCACCATCTGCCGTGAGGCGCAGCCGGTCACAAGCGGCACAAAACGAATGTGACATCGGGGAAATGAACCCGATCAATCCTTGATGCCCAGGAATTCGAAACAAATCTGCCGTATCACTCAAATGCGCTTTGGCGATCGGTTCTAATGCATGGTCACGTGAAATTCGATCGATCATCGATGCTGCGGATATTGACTTATCCTGATCCCACTCCGTGCCAGGAAAGGGCATGTACTCAATGAACCGCACGGTAAGATTATGATGTTTCGTGAGCGACACGAATGAACTCAATTCATCGTCATTTACCCCTTTCATGACGACGACATTGATCTTGACTGCATCAAACCCAACTTCGAGCGCGCGTTGCACGCCCAGCCAAACGGAATTGAATTCATCCCGTGCAGTTATCCGTAGAAAACGATCCGCATGCAAGGAATCAAGGCTAACGTTTATGGCATTCAAACCAGCATCACGTAAACTGGATGCCATGTGAGTCAGTTTCGTTCCATTGGTCGTAAGCGCAACCCGTTTTACACCCGGTAGTGAATGAGCATGGGCAATCAATTCCGGCAATGCCGGTATGAGCAACGGTTCGCCACCCGTAAACCGAATTTTCTCGATGCCGAGCGAGACGAAGAGTCTGATCAGCGTCAGCAGCTCTTCCTTTTGCAAGTGTTGTCCGTGCGCCATCCAACTTGGGCGTTCGTGCGGCATGCAGTAACTGCAGCGCAAATTGCAGCGGTCGGTCAATGAAATGCGCAAATACGTGTGTCTTCGCTGAAAGCGATCAATCAGCCTCATAGGGTCCCTCGCATTTGTCATCCAATCAGAGGGCATCGAACTCTTCCTTGGTATTCACGCCACGCAGCGATTCAAATTCGTCCTGCGATAGCTTGACGGCATGAGCGCCTATCGTTTGTAACGTCTTGCTGACGGAGCGCTCGCCACGTTGATACATTGCTGAAATCTCACCAATCACGTTACTTGGAAGAAAGCAAGGAATGGGCTCAATGAAGTCATTCGCCTTGGATTGAAAACACGTAGGTACTTCGGTGCCATGCGAGAGTAGTATTTCCAGCAACGATTTTGTTAACCGCGGTTGGTCACAGGCAACGAACAAATACCCGCTCGCTTTGCGGCATTGAGTTACGGCTATGATGCCCCCCAGTGGTCCCGTAAATGCTGCTTGATCTGGGATGATGCTTGGTAACGCAATATCGTGCGGTTCATTGTTGTCTTGTAGTCCTGATATGACTTGCAGGTCTGTCACCGGCCTGAGTATTCGCAGCATTCGCTCTAGCATGGTGGTTCCATCGCGCAACCGCAACAACTCCTTGCGTTGACCCATGCGGCGGCTTTGGCCACCGGCGAGTACGACGCCTAGCAGATTGGTGTTACTAACGGAATTACTTGGATCAAACAATGCAACCTCGAGCGCACAGTCAAAATTACGCAATGCGCCCTTGGCAGAACGGGGAGTTCGTGGGGCGCTCCTTCGCAAATGGCAGGCGTTGCCGTTTCCAGCAAAACCCTATCGGATGAAGTACCATTTCAGATGAGGTAGGTAAATCATCTCGGAGCTGATGTGTCGTGTTTCATGAGTCTAACTACTCATGATTTTTATCATTTTTCAGCGTACAAGTCAAACCAGCGGTGTACATCAGCATGAATCTTCTCATGAACGCCCTCACCGATTCGCTCTCGTTCAATGGAATCAAACTTCTCTTTCAAATCAGCATGCATCGCCGGTGACATGCTCTGCTCAGCCATTGTAAACAGAATGTTATTCTCTTTGAAGATGTGGCTAGCAAGCAACGAGACGTATCCACTTGCATTCTCAGCAAAGGATTGATGGGATTGTCCGGCTTTCATGTCCTCTAGACCATTCATCATTCCACGAACAAATTTACGACCCATCTCATGCTCGTGTAACATTACGCCGATTGGACCCATTTCGCGCGACATTCCCATCGCTTCCATTGCTGGAAAAAGACAATCCTCTTCCTTGCCATGGTGGCAATTATCGGCAAAGGTTCGAATCGCTTCAACCATGTCAGCTAGATCAGCCGTATTGATCAATTTTCCAGCTACTAGCTGTTCTGTTGCACTACTTAATGCTGCAATGAGGTGCAGTATGATTTCATGTTCATGACGTAGTTCGTCAGTTGCGTACATTCTTTTCTCCGATTTGGTTCCCTACAAGTTACTACACAGCAGGTAGACAATTCTTGATGAAAATCAATTTCGAGATTAACAGGGTTTCTCAGCACCTTTCCTTGCGTAGTACCACCAGTTGATCACAAGACAACTCAAGTAGTACGCCATGAATCCGTAAAAGGCAAACTGCGGTGTTTTGGCTTTGATCTGCGCGCCAAAGACTTGTGGAATAATGAACGAGCCGTAGGCAGCGATTGCGGAAGTCCATCCGAGTACCGGACCTGCGATCCTGGGTCCAAATATGATCGGTATCATTCGAAACGTAGAACCATTACCAATGCCTGAGGTGACAAACAGTAACAACATCATTACCAGAAACGGCATGAAGTAGATTTCCGGTTGTTGTGCGCCCAGAGCGGCATGAACGAAGAAGGCAGCCCCAAACGCAGCACCGATCATCAGTACCGTGTCCCACTGCGTAACTCGTGCACCACCAAACTTGTCAGACAACCAACCACCACCGGGACGAACGAGTGAGCCTACGAGTGGCCCAAGCCAGGCATACGCGAATGGACTTGGTGCATTGGGATTGACTGACCCATCCGGTAGATAGCCGAAGACATCCTGTATCAGTTTTGGAAAGGCCGCAGAATATCCAATAAAGGAACCGAACGTCATTACATAGAGCCAAGTCATTACCCAATTGTGCTTTTCCTTGAAAATGACAAACTGATTTTCCAAGTTCGTTCTGATCTTTCCCGGTGAAAGATACTTCATGAGCATGAGTGTCAATGCAATAGTGATTGGTAGAACAATCCACATGCTCCACTTCAAGGAAATCAGTAAATACAAACCCACAGCCGATGCGCCATAAGCCAGCAACATCAGATACAGCATCTTTAGGATTGCACTGGCATCAGAACCAACCTTGTGTACCGCCATGTTGTTCATGAATGCCCAGGCAATGATCGTTAATGCGATGAGAATGGGAACCCAAACGAAACCACAGTTTTGAATCCAGATGCCGCTGGTTACTGGCACTCCCTGTACGATTTTTGTCAAAGGATAGGAATCACCACCCAGCGCACCAAACACGCCGAACGTCATTACGAAGGGTAGCAGCACTTGCATGACGCTAACGCCCAAGTTTCCCAAACCAGCATTCAATCCGAGTGCGGTTCCTTGCATGCGTTTTGGAAAGAATTGCGATATGTTGGACATTGAGGAGGCAAATGCACCGCCGCCGATGCCTGAGAGTGCAGAGAGAATCACGAATGCCGCATACGAAGTGCCCGGAGAACTGAGTGCAATTCCCAATCCCAATGCTGGCAGCAGTAACAATGCCGTTGAAATCGCGACGGCATTCCTACCACCACTTAAGGCAACGAAAAATGAATTGGGAATGCGTAGCGTTGCTCCCGTTAACCCCGAAATGGAAATCAACGTGTACAGCATGGCTTTGTTGGTGGCAGGATCTGGATCAAAGACGAATTTCAGCTCTTGCATCTTCGTCGTAATGATCGACCAAAACATCCAGACTGCAAATCCGCAAAGCAAGCATGGGATGGAAATCCAGAGATTACGGTTTGCAATCTGCTTCCCTTCCTGATGCCAAAACGACTCATTCTCAATGTCCCATTTTTGAGTTGTCATTGCCATGACTTTTTCTCCGTAGTTTAAGTTCGTACTGCAGATTCATGCGTCGTGTCGACTTGACGCATCAGATCAGGGACTTGCTTGTGCATCATTTTTTGAATGACCAAATGCATCCAAACCAACGATATGACTGCAACGGCACCCAGTAATATCCAGCAGGTTGTCCAAATGCCGGATCCCTGCAGCATGTAGCCAAAGATGATTGGACAGACGAAACCACCTAGTCCACCAATGACGCCGACAATCCCACCAACAACCCCCACTTGATCGGGATAGTAATCGGGAATGTGCCGGTAAACGGCAGCCTTGCCAATTCCCATCATGATGCCAACCGCAAAGACCAACGCCGTAAAAATCCAGACGTTTGCTTGGAAGAACAGATGGGTCACGCCACGGGCGAGCAACTGTTTCTTGATGACCTTGTCGCCCGGATGCTCGACGGGAACTTGCCAGAATTCTCCAATCGGCATGACCAGGAAGTTTCCTTCCTGTCGGTCACGCCATCCGTTCGGTTCCTGTTTGAGGGGGTAGCTTCGTTCATCGACTTTCACGTTCAACGGCGTAGCTTCGGTAACGACGCCCGAGCGAGCGGCCATAATCCCCTGACCGGGTGATTCAATGTCCATGCGTGGTATGCAGAGCAATGCACATCCCACGGCGCAGGAACCAAGCACCCAGTACATCATTCGTCGGGCACCAAACTTGTCGGATAGGTATCCACCTAGCGCGCGAATCAAACCAGATGGCAAACTGAAGATGGATGCCATCAATCCCGCCATCGTAACGGACATCGAGTAAACGTTGACGTAGTAGGGAACCAGCCACTGCGCCAATGCAACAAAGGCACCAAACACCAGGAAGTAGTAGAGCCCAAACCGCCAGACGCGAATGAATTTCAATGGTTCCAGCCGCTTTCGAAGCGATAATCCTGCAGTGTGTTCCGCTCGCTTTTCATGCGTGGCGAAGTAGAAGATGATCGCCATCAACAAGAGCGCAGCGGCATACATCTTGGGTAGATTTCGCCAACCATCCAGATGAGTGTGATTATCCGTCAACCACATCAAGACCGTTGGTGCACCGAGCGTTGTCAAGGCAGATCCAGCATTTCCTACGCCGAAAATGCCCAGTGCAGTTCCTTGATGCTGCTTGGAAAACCAGATCGATGTGTAGGCTATGCCTACCGCAAATGAAGCGCCAGACAGACCGAAGCCAAGACTCGCCAAAAAAAAGCCATAATAGGAATCGGCATGGCTCATGAGGTACATCGGTATTGCCGCCAAAAGCATCAGAATGGCATAGACCCTTCGGCCACCATACTTATCCGTCAACACGCCAACTGGCAATCTGAAGATGGAACCGGTTAATACCGGTATTCCGATCAACCACCCCATTTGCGCTTTTGACCAAAGGAATACGTCATGATCAACGAGATATGTGATCAACACGCCATTCATCATCCATGCCGAAAAGCAAACGGTGAATGCGAGCGTGTTTAGGATTAACACTTGATATGCTTGACGGGATTCGGACATTATTGTAACCCCCGAGCTTTGGTCGTTTCGATCATTTTCGGTTAGCTGCCAGCAGTGCGGCAAATCCATTGATCAACTGGCGGATGCCATACATCACGAACAGAGTCGCCAGAATGATCATGAAGACATGAAAACGATTTTCCCACAGGTTGTGCGTGAACAAACTCCAAGGATTTCCACTATGCGGATTCACTGGATGGGTACCATTGGCAAGTTCCTCCACGTCCGTCGAACCATCATGATCGATGTCGCTAAGCGGATCCAGTAACCCAGAAAGTTTTTCCGGCGTGCGTCGCAGTTCGATGAATTTCGTTCTGCCCAATTTGCCGATGATGGCATTGCCAAACGGATTCAGTATGGGACTATCCACCTTTTGTCCCGGTGTAAATGCCATTCGTGCTCGGTTCAGCTTCTCGAGTTCCGTTGGATTCAATGCCCCTATTTGCCCTGGTGATGCCCCTTCGGGACCATTACTGTTCGAATGACAGAAAGCGCAGTTTACCGGCGTACCGGAGTTCTTTTGGATCTGCGCTTGGAACTCCGGATAGGCATGGCATGCCGCGGCAATGGCAATGAAGACTAGTAGCAATAGATTGCGAGATTTTGATGACATCTCAACCACCCTTCACCAATTTGTAGATCGTGCTACCAAACAGTGTCATCACACCGAAGTACATGCCGGCTGCAATCGCGATGGTCGCTAGGACGCGACGTGAAGTGTTTCGGAATATCCACGGCGCCAGAAACAAGCCAATGACCAGCACTTTCGTGATGATGATGATGACCCAGAACGGTAGCATTTCCATTGGATAGTAGAGGAAGTAAAAGTACCACTCGGGCTTTATTCCTTCCGGCGTAGATCCAAGTGCGTTGTATGGCTCTGCTAACGGATAGGGGAAGAAAGACTCAAACGGAAGGCAAAGTGCCAACAGAAACAGGGCGAGAAATGCAAATCCCCACTCAGATAGATCCTTCAAGGCAAAGAATGGAAAGAAGAATTCCCGTTTCTTCGTGGGTCGATCAACCCCTTGACTCATGCCGTGCAATTGCACGAAGAAGAGATGTAGACCAAGTACGGCCAGCAACGTAAACGGTAGAACAACGACGTGAATTGCAAAAAATCTACTTAACGTTGCTTGTCCCAGCGTTGCTTCGCCCTGAATGGTTTCCCGCAATACCGTCGGATAATGTGCGAGACCAGCCGGAAGATAGGCACCCACTTCTTCGATGGATTGCAAACCCACCTTGGTGGCATTGACCGCAATTTGATTCCACGGTAGCAAGTATCCAGTAAAGCCAAACCCAAAGGTCAGTAGTAGCAGGACGACACCGGTTACCCAGGTTAGTTCCCGAGGCTTGGCAAACGCCTTCATGGCAAAGGCCGTGAGTAAATGCACGATGACGCAAAAGATCATCAGGGATGCTGCCCAGGCGTGCATGTTGCGGATCAAGCCGCCCATGCTCACAATGTCGGTGAGAAATGATACCGACTCATGCGCATCGCTGACGGTCGGTTTGTAGTAGAACAGCAGCATCAATCCGGTTGCTATCTGGATGATCAGAAAAAACAGTACCAAGCCACCGGTATAGTATGCCCAGCTCATTTTGTGAATCGGTACTTCCTTCTGCGTGATCATGTGCTTGAAGTCCATTTTCTCGATTGGAAAACGATCCTTCACGAATGACGTCACGGTTGAAATCAATTGGGTGCGGCTCATACTGACTCCGGTTGGTATTGCCTTGCGATGAAGAGCCGGTACTGGTCTGCTCGCTTGCGGTCGAAAGATCCTTCTGGTGATGAACCGGGCTTTTGGTGGGCAACGATGTTGTTGTCATTATCTTTGATCACCCAACCCAAGTGTGGCAAGCGTGCCTTGGCCGGTGCACCAGGATTTGGTTCCCCCGTCTTTACGTCGAAGTATGAGACGTGGCAGGGGCAGAGAATCTTCCCGTTCGCATCTAACTCACTACCTACGGTACAGCCCAAGTGAGTGCACTTTGCCGAAATCAGCAATGGAAATCCGTCCGCAAACATGAATGCCAATGCCGGGTGCATCTCGTAATCGATGAAGTACTTTCCCTTCTTGTCATTCAATTCGCTTAGTCTAGCGATCAAGATGTAGTCCTTGCTTCGCCGCTCGAGCTCCAATTCCTTCTCTTCTGCAGTCATTTTCAATCGCTTCAGACGGGTTGCCAACAATGCAGTCTCTTCCTCGGGCTCAATTTCAGGCTTCCCAAAGAAGCGTACCATTTTGTCAGCGACGCCAAAGGAAAGCAGGGTGCCACCAACACCCATTGCGACGGCAGACTTGATGAAACTGCGCCGGGCATCGATCATCCTTACCGCATTCGAATTCATCGCAAGCGATTGGGGACGCGCCCAAACCACCCGTTGCGGCAAGCGATACAGATATTCATAGGGAACTGCGAACATGTGAATCAAACGGGTAAAGGGGATTAGCAGAATGATCAGAAAGCCACCGACGATGTGCATCTTTACGATGAATGGCAATGCAGTGACGTATCCCAAATCGGGTTGTAGTTTGATCATCGACCATAGGTAGGGCGCAAGCGTCGATGAGTACCACAAACCACCCCAGCGATGATTGATTGCGGTCAGCACACCCAAGAGAACCTGCACGAATAGCAAACTCAGCACGGTAATTGTCTTGAAGCCCGTGATTGCTTGCAGCCTACCAGCAATGACTTTTCTGGTAAGCATGATCGCAATGCCAATGCAGGCGGTCACGCCAAGCGCGATGCCAACCATCTCAAGGGTCACTAACAAGACCTGACTTGCCAACAGCGTTTGCCACAGCGCTGGAAAGACAAAGGCAAGAATGTGCGCTATCAAGATTGGGATGATGGCGATGTGCCAAGGAGCAGCAGCCCACCGGAGTTTGCCATGCTCCAAAAATTGAGTGGAGCGTGGCGTAATGCCGAATGGGAGTTTTCGAAAGCGGTAAATGACACCGACAATGCAGATCAACACTGCTGCATAGGGTAATCCTGCGAATAGAAACGCATCAAACATGCAACGCCTCCTTCGGCATCTCCACCGTCACAATCGTACTGAGTGCATGGAGTAATGATCGATATGGGTGATCATCTGGAACCAGCGGTAACATTTTTGATAATGGTGTCCGCAAACAATGATGAAAGAGATCTTCGCGTTCTTCAAAATTAAGTTTAGCCGCGAAACCAACGACGACTGCAATGTGATCGGGAAGTGAGCTTCCTAATTCAGTTCCATACACTTCGTATAGTTCACCTAACTTGACCATGAACTCGCCACGGCGATAATCCTCCTCACCGAAGAGGTGAATGCTCAGCAATGGCGTGCAGCGTGGATCAATGTCAAACAAACTTGAGTAGATCTCTTCTCGTTGCAGCAATGGCGTAGTTTGGAACCAATCCGCGAACGGTCTTAGCGCAGTCACGGAATCATCGGAGAGTGAACTTTCGCTCCCTAATAGACATGAAATTGCCTCTTCATGCGCAGGCGTCGGATAGTCAAGCAGTTTTGAAAAACTGCTGAAGATTATGGGGGAATGATTCTGATTGTTAGTCACGATTCACCCCCGCCAAGGATTGACCCGGACCAAAACCGCATCCACCTTTGCATTGTTCCGGACTGCATGTTCCTTCCATCGACATTTCCCGGTTCAGTGGTGGAATGACAAATCGTTCCATGAAGTTGGGGAGTGCCGTCATCCGATAGATTGCCTCTGCTTCTCGTTCGGTCAATTCGGCCGCCTTGAGCATGGCACGACTAATCAGTTCGGAAACGTCACCCACCTGCTTTTGACGTTGATGATACCGAACCGCCAACAGTTTCTTGAGCGCGTGTTCGACAGGTTCGACGTTACCAGCACCAAATAAGCGAGCTAGATACTTGATGGGTATGCGGGCATTGTCCAGTGCCGAAAACAGATCACTGGTCGTGGATTGGTAGCTGTCGGCATCGGTCTTTCCCATCACGGGAAGTAGTGGGGGAACGTAATACAGCATCGGCAGCGTGCGGTATTCAGCATGAAGTGGTAGTGCCAACTTCCACTTTGCCACGTAGTCGTAGACGGGCGACTTTTGTGCCGCAAAGAGAAACTCATCGGAGATGCCATTCTCCTTCGCCGAGGCGATGACGGTTTCATCAAATGGATCACACAGCACGTTACGGTGGTTCTCGATCAACATGCGATCATCTACGCGCAAGGCGTCGGGAACCCGATCTGCATCATAGAGCAGAACGCCAAGATAACGGATGCGACCTACGCAGGAGTGAAAGCATGCTGGTGCCTGACCGGTCTCGAGTCTTGGAAAGCAGAGAATGCACTTCTCGGATTTTCCCGTCTGCCAATTGTAGTAGATTTTCTTGTACGGACAAGCTGGAACGCAGGCACGCCAGCCACGACACTTGTTTTGATCAATCAAGACGATGCCGTCCTCACCACGCTTGTAGATCGCACCCGAAGGACAAGCAGCCACGCATGACGGATTGGCGCAATGATTGCAAATGCGCGGTAGATACATCATTGCGATGCGTTCGACTTCGAACAACTGCTCCCGTTCGCCATCGGTCAATTCATCGAGGTTAACGTCATTGGCGGCATAGATCGGAGAACCGGAAAGATCATCATCCCAATTCGGCCCGGATTTGATGTCGATCGGCTCACCGGTGATTTGCGATATTGCACGAACGGCGGGTTGATCATCCCCTTCCGGTGCATCAAACAGATTAGAGTACTCGTACGTCCATGGTTCGTAGTAATCATCCAAACTAGGTTGACGGGGATTGTAGAACAGCTTGAATAGCGCTTCGATGCGTCCCTGACTGCGCAATTTCAATTCCCGATTTCGGGTTAATTCCCAACCACCTTGGAAGTTCAGTTGGTCTTCCCATCGCGATGGGTAACCCGTGCCTGGCTTGGTTTCGACGTTGTTCCACCACATGTATTCGGCACCGGCACGATCAGTCCAAATGTTCTTGCAAGCAACGCTACAGGTATGGCAACCAATGCACTTATCGAGGTGAAACACCATTGCCAGTTGTGCGCGAACGTTCATCTTGGTCTCCTTCGCTACCAATCGACTTTGGTTAGTTTTTTTACGACTACAAAGGTATCACGATTGATTCCCTGTGGACCCCAATAGTTGAATGCATAGGTGAATTGTCCATAACCACCCGACATGAACAGTGGCTTGAGGCGAACTTTCGTGAGTGAATTGTGTCCACCCGCGCGTCGGTTCTTTCGTTCCTTAGATTTGGGTACCGACAACGTCCGCTCAGGTGCGTGGTACAATAGACAGATGCCGCGCGGTATGCGTGCACTGACGTTGGCTCTGGTGCAAACGACGCCATGGTCGTTGAACACCTCTACCCAGTCATTGTCTTCAATGCCAATCAAGGCGGCATCTTCCACGTTGATCCAAAGCGGATCGACACCGCGTGATAACGTTCTCATTCGCAACGTATCGCTGTAAGTAGAGTGTATTGACCACTTGCCATGAGGCGTGAGATAATTCAAAACGATGCTTCCGGAACTCACGGATGATTTGACTAGATCGCCAATGACAACTCGATCGGGTCGCGGCTTGTAGGTCGGTAGGTGTTCACCAAAGGCGATGTACGCATCGTGATCGAAGTAGAGATGTTGTCTGCCACTTAACGTGCGGAAGGGAATCAAACCTTCGATGTTTTGGCAGTATGCCGAGTAGGTGCGCCCCTTTCGCGTGTTTCCCGTCCAGTAAGGGGTCGTTAACGTTCGGAATGGTTGTGCAATGATGGAATCGAAATTGGCTCGAACATCCCGGGTCGCTTCTGCTTCGTGCGTGTGATCGATACCAGTCTTGATGGCTTCGGCGGCATACGCACGATACGCTAACTCACCATTGGTTACGGAAGAGAAATGTAGAATCGCCTCACAGACGCTTCGGTCTTCCTTCAGCGATGGATACTTTTTACCACCCCACTCTTCCGTTGGATTGTACTCCAAGTACTTATCATACAGATCATCTACCTGAAACACGGTTCCATGAATTCCGAGTCCATTGTTGCGAAAACCTGGTCCAAGCGAGATGAACTTTTCGAAGATCTTGGTGTAGTCCCGTTCGATCACTTTCAGGTTGGGCATCGTCTTGCCTGGAATGGCCGCACATTCACCCTTCGTCCAATCCAACATGGTTGGCTGCGCGAGCTCTGCAGGCGTATCGTGCAACAATGGGAAGGCGATGACATCCCTCACCGGACCATTGAAGTGCTTTTTGGCCAATTTGCTAGTGTCCTCGGCCAAGTCGCGGAAAATGTTCCAATCGCTCTTTGACTCCCAACAAGGGGGTACGGCAGCCTGTAGCGGATGAATGAAGGCGTGCATGTCCGTTGAGTTGAGATCATTCTTCTCATAATATGTTGCCGTGGGCAATACGATGTCAGAGTAAAGCGCGGAAGAGTCCATTCGGTAATTGACGTCAACGATCAGGTCAAACTTGCCTTCCGTTACCGCTTCATGCCAGACGACGTCATGCACGGAATCTTTGGCAACTTCATCGGCAATTGAGTTATTGTGCGTGCCTAGATAATGCTTCAAGAAGTACTCGTGTCCCTTGGCTGAGGACATTAACGCGTTACCACGCCAGATGTACCAAACCCGCGGGAAACACGACGGATTGTCCGGATCTTCCATCGAGAATTTTAGCTTGCGGTTGCGAATTTGATCCGCAACGTAAGCAACGATTTCCTCATCAGTCTTGGCACCGTTTGCGGCTGCTTCCTTTGCCAATTCGAGACTATTGCGATCGAACTGCGGGTAGCAGGGTAACCAACCATGACGAACGGCATGGATCTGTTTGTCGATGGTGTGACCGCTGGAGAGGGCATTTTGCTTATCAGAGACGGGACAAAGCTCGTTGAACTCTTTTTCATAACGCCACTGATCCGAGTGGACGTAATGAAATGAAGGTGAATTTTGCAACCGTGGCGGTCCACCCCAATCCGTCGCAAAGGCGATGGGGCCCCAAGACTCCTGCGGTACCAGCTTTTCTTGTCCAACGTAATGGTTTAAACCCCCACCGTTTTTGCCTACGCAGCCGCAGAAGATCAATGCATTTATTGCCGCTCGATAGATGAGGTTGTTGTGATACCAGTGATTGACACCGGCACCAATGATGATGCTACACTTACCTTCAGTAGCTTCAGCGGTACGTGCCCAATCTCGTGCAAAACGGATTACTTGTTCTGAAGAGATTCCAGTGAACTTTTCCTGCCATACTGGCGTATAGAGCTGATCTTCGTGATAATCAGGCAATTGCCCAGATTCTTGTCGTAATCCATACGACGCAAGCTGAAGTTCAAAGACGGTCGTAACGAAAACGTCACCCTTTGATGTCGCAATTTTCATGGCACGGACGCGATGCCGATTGAGCACGTCACCCTTGCCTTCACAGAAATCATTCAGCAGAATCGTAACTGGTTCTGTTTTATCCGTTGGAAGTTGAATGGCTGGATCGATCACTTCTCCCGTGATGGCATCCTCCAATTTGAGATTCCACTCCCCTTTTTTCGTTTGCCAGCGATGACCAATCGTACCAAGCGGCATCCGAAGTTCATTGCTGATGCGATCGTGTATCAACATCTTCCATTCGCCGTTTTCTTCGGTGGCGTACTGATCCAAATCCTTGGCATGGAGGTACTTCCCGGCAGTATAGCAACCATCATCCGTCGCAGTCAGCTTGACGAGGAAAGAGGCATCGCTGAATTGCTTCAAGTAGTTTTCAAAGAATGGGACCGTTCGCTCTAAGTAATTTTCGCGAAGAATGACGTGGGAAACTGCCAACCAGAAGGCACCATCCTGTCCCTGATGGATCGGTAGCCAATCATCGGCAACCTTTGAGGTCATGCTGAAGTCTGGCGAAAAGACGACGACCTTTGATCCGCCGTGACGCGCTTCCACCAAAAAGTGAGCATCCGGAGTTCGGGTCATGAGCACGTTGGAACCAACAACGGCAATCATTTTTGAATGGAACCAATCAGCACTTTCACCAACATCGGTTTGTTCGCCCCATATTTCTGGTGACGCTGGAGGTAGATCGCAGTACCAGTCATAAAACGACATGCTGACGCCACCCATCAACTGCATGAAGCGTGAACCAGCGGCATAACTCACCATGGACATCGCGGGAATCGGTGAAAATCCTACGATGCGATCGGGACCATGTTTTTTGATCGTGTAGATGTTGGACGCCGCCATGATCTCGCGAACTTCTTCCCAACTAGCACGGCGAAAACCACCCTTGCCACGGGCACTGTGGTACCGTTTGCGCGACTCTTCACTTTCAACGATCGATGCCCAAGCAGCAACCGAATCATCCGGGAACTTAGTCTTTGCTTCTCGCCAAAGATCCATCAGGGCACCACGCAGGTACGGATACTTTACGCGCAGTGGGGAATAGATGTACCAGGAGTAGGAAATGCCACGTTGACAACCTCTCGGTTCATACGGCGGGAGGTCTTTCGACAATTCGGGATAATCCAACGCCTGCATTTCCCAAGTGACGATGCCATTCTTCACGTAAATGTTCCAACTGCAGGAACCAGTACAGTTCACGCCGTGGGTACTCCGAACGATCTTATCGTATTGCCACCGGTTCCGGTAGAAATCTTCCCATGCGCGCTGTTTCGGCGCAAAGATGTCAGCAATCCAGGACATGATTAACTCCGGCGTGAACTACGGTTAAATGGCTTTACCCGATAACGATATAGCGTACCAATTCCAAGGAACGTCAACAGCCCGACTGCCAGCCCGACCGTGGCATGTCCGGTTTCATGATCGACAGGGCTAGTTGGCGTAATCTTCGAGAAATATTCGGTTAGGTGAGCAGCTTCTTGTTTCGTAATCTTGTGGGTTCGGTACGTAGCGTCCATGACCTTAAAACTTGCTTGCTCGATGGCAGATTGCATGCCTACTCTGCCCATTTTTTTGTATGTACTAGACAAATCCAATCCCAATAAACCGCCGTACCCGTTGATTTTATGGCAACCAATGCAGGAAGGTCCACCGTTACGAAGCGATTTAGTCCCACTGAACAGCATTTGACCAACCATGGCGGAAGCAGGGGCAAGCGTCGCCATCTCCTCTTGCGAAAGAAGTGCTTCAACTCTTTTTATTCGATCTTTGGTATCGGGTGAGCGAAGAAAAGTTGACAACGTTGAAAGGATGGAATCCGTAAGTGGTCCAACGTTCTTTTCCATTCGCTTGATGGCTGGATGCAAGTCATTGTCTGACCACGTCGCCGCAACGATGAGGTCTGGCCCAGTGAGTTTACCGCCGCCTATGGTGTGGCAGCCTGCACACTTCGTGACAAAAAGCCGTGCAACGATGTCCTGCTTCGAATGAAGTGAGTCAGACGAACGCTTTTGCAAGGAATCGCCTTGTGCCCAACTTCCCGTGATGAAAGTCAGGAGCAGGATGGCAACCATCCAGCGGCACCTTGCATGACCGGATCGATGCATCATTGGCAATGGTGGGTTCATGATCAACATTCCCAAAAGGATTTTCGTTGATGGAGATATAAAGAGTTGCTACTCTTATTCTCCTGTATTGGCGCAAAAAAAACGACGCAACGTCAAACTGAGATCAATGACCGATCCAATACGCCATTAAAGCACTTGTCAGGGTTATCACGCAATAGCGTTCGTAGCGTCTCAATGGTCGTGCCTGATAGAAAGGCATCGATGTGATCTCGCGACTCTTTCCAACGGTCATGGACGGGACAACTATTGCTCTCATCACACTTTCCCAAACCCAACAAACACTGCGTCGTAAGGTGAACACCGTCAAACAGCTCGACGATTGCCTTCAAGGATACCTCTTCCGGCCGCATGCTCATCTGAAACCCACCACCAGGACCACGAACGGCTTGTAAAATGCCAGCCGATGTGAGTGTTCCAAGAATCTTCACGAGATAAGGGGATGGTATGCCGATGGAGGAGGCAATGGTCGTACCCAATAAGTACTCCTTCCGCTCCTGAATGGAGAGGAAGAGAAGTGACCGAATGGCATAGGTGACTGGTTTCGAGAATATCATATAAAGAGTTTCGCGTCTTTTACTCTTGAATGTACGATCCTTGACAAGGCATGTCAATCTTGAACGAAGATAAAAAATAAATTCTAAGTCACACATTAATACACAACAACTTAGGTATATTTCAAATCACTCAATCGATCTCCTCAGGTACTAAGGTCGAGGGAAGTTCGAGGGCTAACAACTCATTTCGCAGGTGAGAATAATAATAAAAGGAGTCTGATTGCGGATTCACTCGTAGTTTTTTCAATGTCGTGTGGATTCGATCCATATAGGATGATAATGAGTTTCCACGACCAGCAACGTAACGAGCCATGAAACTTTTACGACTTGAGTGATCGGTCATTTCCCTTGCGATGAGGAGCATTGCAGCTGGATAAAGCGACATAAATAACAAATAACGATCTTGACGTTTGTTGAATTGCTTTTCTGCTAGCGCTTTCAAGTCTCGCGCTTTAGCAATGTCCCCCCAATAGGCGAACCAGTAAGCTGCCGAAAAGAACGTTTCCACAT